>DATHCF010000109.1:0-6764 GCA_035319705.1 Acidimicrobiales bacterium
CAACCTCATCTGGTGCGATGTCACGTCAACGGTTGCCGAGGTTGCCGGCGAGATGATGGAGCAGTATGTCCGGCACGTCTTAGTCGAGGAGGACGGCCGCCTGGTGGGCATTGTCTCGGCTCGCGACCTGCTTGGGGTGTACGCGGCGGCCGACGTCGAGATCGACTAGTCGCTGGCGTTTCACGGCACCGGCTAGGTGGTTTTCACGACCGAAGCCGCTCTCCATGGAGGACGATTCGGCGAAATGCCCGCACCTTGTGCGGCCGTCGGTATCCGCTGTTCCCGTCAATGAAACTCCCTGTGTGACCGCACCCTTGTGGGGGCCTCCCGACCCAGCTCACCGATATGCGCCCAACCAGCCGCCCGACGCGCCGGCCACTGGGCAGGGGCTTGCCTCGTGGGCATGGTTTGGAGCCTGGTTGGCGGATGGTGCGAGCTACGTGGTGGCCGTGCTCGGTGCGCTCAGCATTGGCCTCTTCGTGCTTGTCGTGGCTATCGCGCTAACCGTCGTGCTCGCCACTTGCCGTGGGAGTTCGGTCGGATCGCCTGGCGTCATTTCGGGCGCAGGGCTGCCCCTGTTGTACGTCGCGTATCTCAACCGCGGTGGCCCAGGCAACGTCTGTAGTACTTTCGCCAATGGTGCTTCCTGCACCCAGTAGTGGAACCCGTGGCCCTGGCTGGCCGTCGGAGCGGGCGTTGGTGGTTGTGGGTCTCTTGGTGTTCACCATCAGGAAGACCGGAAAGTCGTCGGCCGACAAGGCGAGTCCTTGGCCATGATCCGAGGATCAGTGAAATGTCTCAGCTCGCGGCGGAAACGCCATTTGGCCGTAGACCAACCTACTCGTCGCGTTCACCGGCCACATTGCCGACTCGTAGATGCACCGAGGCGGATGGACGTAGTTCGAGTTGGTCAAGGTGCTGATCCATAGGTGCCTGGCAATCACGAGCCATACGAGCATGCGCGGACCTGATCGGGGACTCGGTACCGACGGGTTCGTCGAGTTCCAGTCGGCAAGGATGAGCTGGTACATGGCCTGTAACTGGAGCCTGTGGTCGATACCCGGCAACCGGAGGACTGCTTGCCAGGCCCCGGCGGCGGAGATCCGCGGTTGCACAGTCGATGATGGTGGAGAGAGAACGATGTTGTTGAAGTCATAGGAGACGCTTCGGGCGAGCCGGGCCGGAGACGGCATAGCTGGCGTCCCCAACGTGGGCTCCGGATTGCAGCCCACGTTGAGGTGACCATCCCCCCGTTGGCCGGACACCTCGAATAGGAGGTAGTCATGCCAACGGTGACCGAGAAGAAGCCGCCTGCTGCTGAGCCGGCTCGGCGAAAGGCCAGGTACCCGAAGCAGTTCCGCCGAGACGCGGCAGCCCTGGTGATCGACCAGCGCCGCACGGTGGCCGACGTCGCCCGGGAGCTCGGCGTGGTCGAGCAGACGCTGGGCAACTGGGTCCGCCAGGAGCGCATCGACCGG
Source organism: Acidimicrobiales bacterium (assembly GCA_035319705.1). GTDB lineage: Bacteria > Actinomycetota > Acidimicrobiia > Acidimicrobiales > UBA8190 > UBA8190. The sequence continues at coordinate 1,479 of DATHCF010000109.1, forward strand.
GGTGAGCGCGAGGGCACGACGACCGAGATGCGCGAGGAGAACGTCAGGCTGCGGCGGGAGGTGAAGCGCCTGACCATGGAGCGCGACCTGCTCAAACGAAGTGTGGCCTTCTGGGTGAAGGAGTTGGACCGGTGAGCCGCTACCGGCACGTCTCCGCCATGAAGGCCGAAGGGTTCCCCATCCAGGTGGCGTGCGAGGCGGCAGAGATCTCGACCTCGGCCTATTACGACTGGTTGGCCCGATCTGCCGCGCCGACCGAGGCCGAGTGGGACGAGGCGATCCTCGTGAACGAGATCATTGACGTCCACGAGCATCTGGACGACACCTACGGCAGTCCCCGCATGACCGACGAGCTCCGGGACCGGGGGTTCTGCGACAACCGCAAGCGCGTCGAGCGGGTCATGAGGGAGAACGGGCTGCACGCCAAAGACGGACGTCGGCGCAAGGTCCGCACCACCATCCCTGACGTCTCCGCCCCGCCGCTTCCGGACCTGGTGGGGCGGGACTTTGGCCCCGGCGAGCCGGCCAGGCGCACCTGCGGAGACATCACCTACATCCCGACCGACGAGGGCTGGCTGTATCTGGCTGACGTCCTCGACCTCGGCAGCCGCCGGGTGGTCGGCTACGCCATGGCCGATCACATGCGCTCTGAGCTCATCGAGGATGCCTTGAACATGGCCGTCGCCACGCGCGGCGGAGAGGTCGCCGGCATGCTGTTCCACCACGACCGCGGCGCGCAGTACATGGGCAAGGACTTCCGCGCTCTGTGCGACAAGCACCACATCGCCCAGTCCGTCGGGCGCATCGGATCGTCCCAGGACAACGCCGTGGCCGAGAGTTTCTGGGCGACGCTCAAGCGCGAGCTCGTGAGCCGTTACCGCTTCGCCAGCCGTGCCGAGGCGCGGCGAGCGATCGTCTGGTGGATCAACCACTACAACACCCGCCGCCGGCACTCGACGATCGGCAACATGACGCCGCTCGAATGGGAGCTGCGCCACCAGCGGGCCCACATGGCCGAAGCGGCGTGAAACGCGTCCCGTCAGATCGCCCCAGAGGCCCTGAAACAGTTGGGCTCGCACCAACCACCGGGCGCACTGCAGCCGTCAGCACCTACGATCAACCCATTACCAGCTGTCCGGCTGGCGGGGGGAAGGCCAGTTGCCACTAACTCCGGCTCTGTGTGGTTAGTACCGTCGGACACACGGCCAGAGGCCATCTTTGGTCGTTACCGCGAAGAGATTGAAAAGGCCAATGGCGTGATCACATCTACCTCTCTTGGCGCCCCTCCGAAAACCTGGCCCGACTACTTTGGAGAATGGCGGCTCGACGACTTGCGCGAGATCATGCTTCATGTGATCACGGAAACTGCTACCCATGCCGGGCATCTCGACGCAGTTCGCGAAATCATTGATGGCCGCACCTGGCTCAGGCTTACTTAGAACGTCTCAGGGCGGACCATGCTGTATGTGCCGGAGTAGGTCGGTTGGCCCCCGCTGCCCACCCAGGCGGTAATAACTCTGCTACAACTGGAATCGTGCGCTATTGGACGGGCGGTGCCACCGCTTTGCTGAGCACTTGCCTGCTCCTATCGGCTTGCAGCTCGGGAGGACTGGCAGCCAGTTCCTCAACGACAGGAGGGACGACAGTGAGCGTTTGCCTCGCATCCGCTTTGTCTGCCTCTGCTTCACAAGGGAGCGGAGCGGGAGGGCATGAGGCGGTGGTGCTGGTTTTCACTGACACCTCTTCGACTTCCTGCACGCTCCAGGGCTATCCAACGTCTGCCTGGTTCATCGCCAATGGCACCCGTTTGCCAGCCACGGTGACGCAACAGGTGGAAGCCCCAGGTGCAATCGTCATGGTGACACTCTCACCCAGCCAAAAGGCGGCGACGACAGTATGGACGGACAACACCGGTGTACCGCCCGCTTCCTATTGCGATCCAGTCACCACAAATCAGGTCGCTGTTCAGCTTCCAGGCACGGAAGGGACCGTCACCGCCCCGGTTGTTCTTTCCGTTTGCTCCACCAACAACAACATCGGGACCACCCCGATTACCTCAGGGACGACTGAAAGCCCCATGTAAAGGGAGGATGGCCGCCGTCCCGCAGGCCATCCGAGTTGTGCCAGTGACGATGTAAAGGTGGTCGTCCGGGGATCCACCAGCTTGATAGCGGATCTCAGTACGGTCGGTCGCACTCGGGTCTTGCCTGACTTCTAAGCGGCATGACGCCGTCGGCTGTCTGAGCGGTGGCGATGTCGGCTGGGCTCGGGCATAGACGCGGCACGCCCCGTTCCGGAGGGTGACAGGTCGACCTGTTGACGCAGGGCGACCAGCACTGTTCTCCTTCCCGGGACGGCCGTGCCACCCCTTGACGACTAAAGGAAAGAAGGGATGGCCATGACCATCGTAGAAGCTGACCGCGCCGTCACCGGTGGAGTCGACACCCACCTGGATGTGCACGTTGCCGCCGCCCTCGATCCAAGAGGTGGGCTGCTCGGAGTGGACTCTTTTGCTGCCACTCCAGCTGGCTATCGCAAACTGCTGTCGTGGATGGGGGCCTTTGGGCCCGTCGCTAAGGTGGGAGTGGAAGGCACCGGCGCCTATGGGGCCGGGCTCACGCGCTTTCTTCGTCACCACGGTGTCGACGTCGTGGAGGTCGACCGTCAGAACCGTCAAGCCCGGCGTCAGCAGGGCAAGTCCGACCCGTTAGATGCTGTCGAGGCCGCGCGGGCGGCGCAGTCCGGCCGGGCCCGAGGAGCAGCCAAGACGAGAGACGGGGCCGTCGAGGCCATGAGAACCCTGGTGGTGGCCAAGCGCTCGGCCCGTGACATGCGCATCAAGTGCCTCAACCAGATCCGACACCTGTCGTTCACCGGACCCGAAGAGCTGCGGGCCCGCCTCAAGGGACTGAGTCCGGTGATGTTGCCCGTGGAAGCGGCCGCCTTGCGCCCCCGAGCCGGCTCGGACCCCGTGCTCTATGCCACCAAGCTCTCGATCCAGACCCTCGGACGCAGGGTTCTTGCCCTCGAGGAGGAGACAGCCCGCATCGACGAGGTCCTTAGCGAGCTCGTGGCCAGTGTCGCTCCTTCGCTGTTGGCGCTCTACGGGGTGGGCGTGGGCAGCGCCGCTGCCCTTCTCCTGGCCGCCGGCGACAACCCTGAGCGACTGCGTTCGGAGGCCGCCTGGGCCCATCTGTGTGGGGTGGCACCCATCGAGGCCTCTTCCGGCAAAGTCATCCGCCACCGGCTCAACCGGGGCGGGAACCGAAACGCCAACGCGGCGCTCTGGCACATCGTCATGGTCCGCATGGTGAGCGATCCCCGGACCCGTGAGTACGTCGAACGACGCACCAAGGAGGGTCGTTCCAAGCTCGAGATCATCCGGGTCTTGAAGCGCTATGTCGCTCGCGAGGTCTATGCACATCTGCCTCGCCCATAGTCGCTCGGAGTGCCGGACCTGGCCCCAAAAGTGCCTGACGCTTCGGCTGTCCTTGGTTCGATTTGCCGGTCCGGCGCTCCAGCACCTTCTCGTGGATGCCTGGCCTTATAGGAGCCTGCCCTCAACCTTGAGCGGCCCATCACTGGTTTGCCGGCATCACACCCAAATTCCATCTTGACAACCGATAGGAGCATCGGACTCGGGCGCACCGGTAGCCCCGTCCTTGGCCGCCGGAGCGTCCGGGATCACACCGCGTTACCAGGATGGCCTCACCCTCCGGGGCCGGGTGATCGGCCCTGGCCTGGGCATCCTGGTCCCGGCAGTAGCGAATGCCTATCGAAGGCATACTCTGACGCCATGAGGATGGTCGCCCTAAAAGGGTCGCCTGGCATGTCGGCCTTCATGATCCTTGCTTGCCTTCTCGTCGTGACGGCATTCCTGGTTGTCACGGCTTCATCGACCAGTCCTCACGATTCGACTCCGAGATGCGGGCCGCCTCAGTGCTGGACACCACAAGCACGGCAAATGCTCACCATCCGCAAAGTGCCTGATTCAGTTCGCACGGCCGTCTGAGCCACCTGAGCGATAACACTCCGAACCGAGATACCCGGTCGCCTTGACCCTCCGGGGCCGGAGGATCGGCACTGGCCAGGGCATCCTGCTCCCGGCAGTGCCGATCGGTTCGACTGGGCGACGAGGCCGCACATAGTTGGTGACATCGACCGGTGCCTGCGTTCCGTCGACGACGCCAGATCGCCGATGATGCGCTTTCCCGCGGAGAGAAGCCCATCGAACTCTCCGCGAGCAGATTTCCAACTATGCGTTCACGCGCATGACAGCGAGAGCAAAGGCAAGCCAGTGGTCGACCCGGCACCGGTGCGATTGCCTGACCGTGTCGCCCGCCATGATGGCGCTGGCTTCGGGTCGACTATGGCCCAACGACTCTGGCCGGGCCAGGGAAAGCCGGTCAAGTATGGGGCCGTGTGCCGAGTTAGCTCCGTGGATGCGCTATGAGTGGTGAGCCGCAGCCGGCGAAGGAGCGCACTGAAGGGTTTCTCAAACCGGTGGACTATAGCCACCGGTCGCTCTACCGCCGGCCGCCGGATCTCTACCTGCGCTCCCAATCGCTCGGGCACTTACTCACGGCTCTGGGCGCCGTCCCTTCGTACGTGGTCAATCTGGAAGTTCCCGGTCGTCGCTCAGGCGTGGTCCGCCGGACGACCCTCGTGCAGACGAGTAGCGGTGGGGATGATTATTTGGTCGCCCTGGCGGGCGAGTCGGACTGGGTGCGCAATGTCCGGGCTGCTAAGGGGCGGGTTGTGATTGGCCGTCGCGAGCGCCGCTCGGCCAGGCTAGTCGAGGTCCCTCCTGGCGAGCGGGCGCCGGTGATCCATAGCTACCTGTTTCGCGCTGGCCGGTCACCCAGTTCCAAAGCGGCTGCGAGAGAGGCCCGTTACTACTTCGGTCTCAACCCGAACCCCTCGTTAGAGGAGATCCAGCAGGTCGCCAGCTACTACCCCGTTTTCCGAGTTGAAAAGTTAGGCCAAGAGCCTGCTGCACCGGAATAACTGATCGGGGCGGACAACGCACGGATTCGATGGGCTCTTCAAGCCGCTCCGAACGACGGCTCCGTCGTGCGCTCCAGCGTCGTCAGCCCACGCCATAACGGATATTCCCGTGCGCTCGCAGCCCTTGACAGGGGCAGGCGGTACGTGCCAGTGACGATGTAAGGGTGATCGTCCAGGGCATCCACCAGTTATTCGATGATGCTCACTACGGTCGGCCACACTCGGGTCTTGCCTGACTTGTAAGCAGCATGACGCCGTCGGCTGTCTGAGCGGTGGCGA
>DATHCF010000110.1:0-3251 GCA_035319705.1 Acidimicrobiales bacterium
GTCGAGATCGGCGTGCGCGTGCGCGTTCCAGTACTGCGCCATCGACCGGGCGAGGCGGGAATCGGGTTCGTCGGACCAGAACCCCCCGAGGATCCGGTCCGCCTGCACGAAGCGGAACAGGTGCTCGGTCACGGCGATCTCTTCCACGCCGGCCGCCGTGGCCCTCTGGCAGTAGGCGGCCAGCTGCTCCACGATGGCGTCGGTCGCCTGCTCGCCGTGCGGCCAGAGATGCAAGTGGTAGTCGAGCACGCCCGGAGAAGCGTAGGGGCTGGCGTGCGCACGGCTGCGCCAAGCGCCGCTCAGCGGCGCCCGGACGACGTCAGTCGTTCAGCGGCGCCCGGACGACGTCAGTCGACGAGCCGCCGCGCCGCCAGGCGCATGACCCGGTCGAGCGCCGCCATGTAGGCGCGATGGGCGCGCCGGGTGCCGTCGCGCGCCGCCACCGCGTAGGTGGCTTCGAGCCAGTGACGGGCGCCGGTCTCCTCGGCGTCGGCAACGGCCGCTTCCGGCGCGTCCAGGCGCTCTGCCTCCACGGCATCGAGCACGGCACACAGCTCGCGGGCATCCATGGCGGCGAACCGGTCCAGCAGGCCTTCCAGCTGCGGCGGATTGGGGTGGCCGCCCGTGCCGCGCCGGGCGCGGAACCGGCCCTCGTATCCCACCACCAGCAGGGCTCCGACCCGGCCGTAGCGCTGGACCACGGCGTGACGGGCTGCCGGCCAGCCGTCGGGACCTCCGAGCATCACGAGCGCCGCCTCGGGATTGGACAGCACGTCGTCGGCCCGCAGCCCCCAGGCCTCGGCGTCGTCGCTGGCCAGGGCCCGGCCCAACAGGCCTTCGGCCACGCCGGCCAGGTCGTCCGCCGGCTGCTCGCCGGCGCCGTCGACCGGGTTCCAAGACCCGTCGGTCAGCTCCAGGGTGCCCCCCCGCCCGTGTGCCATCTCCTCAACCTTCTCCGCCGTTCCTGCCCCAACTATCGGCACGCTCCGTGAGATTCTTCAGCTCCCCCCTCACAACCAGCGCGGAGCCATTCCGGGCACGCCCAGGCCGACATCCGGGTCACGTCCAGGCGCAAGAGGCCGCCGGGATGCCATCATCCCCGGGTGCCGCAGGTGACCGTCGACAGCGGCCGGGGATCGCTGCCCGGCTACCTGGCCGAGCCGGCCGGCCAGGGGCCCGCTCCGGGTGTGGTGGTCATCCACGAGATCTTCGGCCTGACGGCCGAGATGCGGGGCCACGCGGAGCGGCTGGCCGGCGCCGGGTATCTGGCGCTCGCTCCGGACCTGTACTCGTGGGGCCCGAAGCCGCGCTGCGTGGCCGCCACCCTGCTGGCCATGTCACGGGGCCACGGGCGGGCGCTGGACGATCTCGAACAGGCGCGCGCGTGGCTCGCCGGCCACGACCGGAGCACGGGCGCGGTGGGCGTGGTCGGCTTCTGCATGGGCGGCGGCCTGGCGTTCGTCTGCGCGCCGAAGGGTGGCTACGGGGCGGCGGCGGCGAACTACGGCGACGTGCCGTCCGACGCCGAGCAGACCCTGGCCGGCATCTGCCCGGTGGTCGCCAGCTACGGGTCGCGCGACCGGCGGCTGCGCGCCCATCCCGAACGGCTGCGGCGCGCCCTGGAGGAGCTCGGGGTTCCCCACGACATAAAGACGTACCAGGGCGCCACGCACGGGTTCATGAACCCGCATCCCGGCCTCATGGGCAAGATGGCGGGAAGGCTCATGCCGCTCGAGTACGACCCGGCCGCCGCCGACGACGCCTGGTCCCGCATCATCTCCTTCTTCGACCGGTACTTGAAACAATCGGATTGAGGCGCAAGCGCGCGCGGCGCTGGCGCACGGTGTCGGAAATTTGTCTTGCTCCCCTGCGCCCGGGCCGCTTTACTGCAGACGTCGCGTGCACTGGTCGAGTGCACCCGTCTGGCTTCGCTCGTCGGGTCTCTGAGCTCCCGCTCACTTCCGTAGCCGATCACGGCGCGCCCCGGCGATGGCGGTGCGCCCGATTGCTCGTCGAGGTGACACGTGCGGATGGCCAGGGTGCTCGCCGTAGCCGGCGCCGCCACCGGGGGAACGGCGGTGCTGGCGGTGGCCGGTCTCGGCGGCGCGCTGGGCACGCTGGCGGCGGGAGGTGCAGTGCCGAGCGCGCCCGATGGCGCTGTCGCCGGCATTCCACCGGCCATGCTGAGCCTGTACCAGGCGGCGTCGACCACGTGCCCGGGGTTGTCGTGGACGACGCTGGCCGCCATCGGCACTGTCGAATCGAACAACGGCACCTCGAGTGCTCCCGGCGTGTCGTCGGGCGCCAACGCCGCGGGGGCCGAGGGTCCCATGCAGTTCGAGCCGGCGACGTTCGCCGAGTACGACCTCCCCGTCCCCGATGGCGGGGCCGACCCGCCCTCTGTGTACGACCCGGTCGACGCCGTGTACGCCGCTGCCCGGATGCTGCTGTGCGCCGACTGCGCAGCCGGTGGCGCCGACGTGGCCGGGGCGGTGTACGCCTACAACCACTCGACGGCCTACGTCACAGAAGTCCTCGACCTGGCCGCCCGCTACCAGGGCGGCGACGGGTCCTGAGCGCCGGGCCTCCGGCGCCGGTCTACGGGGCGGAGAAGGTGTCGCTCGTGGCCAGCGTGATGGCGGGCAGGCCGCTGTTGGCGCTGAGCCAGCTGAGGGCGGCGTCGAGGTCGGTGACCCCCACGCTCACCCCGTCGACCGAGGTCCCCGCCTGCAGCGTCACCAGCACGCCGAGGGCGTTGCCGCTCGAGTCGAGCACCGGGCTTCCCGAGTCACCGGGCACGGCGTCGGTGAGGATCTGCTCGGTCCAGTTGCCACTGCCCGAGACATATCCTTCGCTCACCCCCGGCATGGGGCTCAGCACGTAGGCGCTGCCACGCAGTCCCGAGTTGCCGTAGGTGTACACCGGCGAGCCTTCGGAGGCCCCGGTGGTGTCGAGCCCGTCCGGGCCACCCCAGAACGGCACGGCGTCGGAGACGCTCCCTCCGGGAAGCAGCTGCACCAGGGCGAAGTCGTTGTACTGGCAGGCGGTGTCCTCCGGCCCCGACGTGGCGGTGTTATAGCCGAGCTGCTGCATCGTGTACCACGAGTCGTAGGTCAGGGTGCCGATCTGCGGTCCCTGGGAGACGGGCACGCCGGCCGACACCGAGCCCGAGTTGTCCGACACCGGCGGTTCGCCGAGGTAGACGGGGAGGCCGATGGGGTCGCCGCTGCCGGCGCTCGAGATGAGCGTGG
>DATHCF010000111.1:0-2419 GCA_035319705.1 Acidimicrobiales bacterium
GCCGGCACGTCCGGAGCGGCAGCCCCGGAGCCGCTCACGTGGTGAGCGACGACTCGACCCGGGACTTGAGCTCTTCCAGGGCGGTGTGGACGATGCGGCTCTGGGCCCGGCGCTTGATGAACCCCGGCAGGGGCACCCGGAGCTCGACCTGCAGGGTGTAGGTCACCTCCGTACCGCCGTCGGCCACCGGCTCGAAGCGGTAATCGCCGTCGAACTTCGAGGTGAGGTCGCCCGACACCTGCTTCCACGAAAGGGCCCGGGGCGCGCCCGAGTAGTCGTAGGCCAAGGTGTTGCTCGAGCTGCGGCCGAAGGCGCCCACCCGGAAGGTGACCTCCAGGGGCCGTCCCTCCACGTCCCGGCTCTCCACCGTCACGTGCTTGATGTCGGCCGCCCACTCCGGGTACCGCTCGACGTCGCTCACCACGGCGAAGCAGCGCTCGGGTGAGGCCGACACGACGAGATGCTCGGTGGCTCGGTTGGCCGTGGTCTGTTCCACCACCTTCTGGCCGCTCCTCTTCGCTTCCAGGTCCTCGTGTTCGCTTCCAGGTGCTCGTGCCGGGTGCCGGCTGGTGGGCCCGCCCCGGGCCTGGTGGGCTCGCCCGGACCCGGGCGCGGCTCAGCCTGGCACGTTGCTCAGGGCGTCAGCCAGCCTAGGGGCCAGCAGGTCGTAGCCGAAGGAGCCGACCGCCCGCCGCCGGCCGGCTTCGCCCATCCGCCGGCGCAAGTCCGGGTCGGCCAGCAACCCCCGCAGGGCACCGGCCAGCGCGTCGCTGTGGCGCGCCGCGTCCACCACCAGGCCGGTCTCGCCGTCCACCACCGCCTCTCCGGCGCCACCGCTGTGCCCGGCCACCTGGGGCACACCGGCGGCGGCCGCCTCGAGGTAGACGATGCCGAAACCCTCTTGCTCGAGGCCGCCCCACCTGTTGCGACACGGCATGGCGAAGACGTCGGCGGCGCCGTACAGGCGGGGCAGCACGTCGTCGGGCACGCGCCCGAGGAACCGGACCGGCACGCCGAGCCGGCGGGCACGTCGCTGCAGGCGGGCACGGTCGCGCCCGTCGCCGCCCAGCACGACGACCAGCGACGGGAACTCGGCGCGCAACCTGCCCGCGGCCTCGATGAGCATGTCGAAGCCCTTGCGCGGCACCAGGCGGCTCACGCCGAGGACCACCGGGGCGTCGGCGACCAGGCCGAACTCGGCCCGGGCGGCGGCGCGCTGGTCGTCGTCGAGCGGGACGAACCGGCTCGTGTCCACACCGGGGGGGACCTCCGCCACCTTCGGCATGGCCCGCCCGGCCACGCGGCGCGCCTCGGACACCGGGTAGCCGCCGGCGCACACCGCCAGGCGCGCTCGGCGCAGCACCACCGCCAGCGCCGGACGACCGGCCGGCAACCGGCCGGGGACCGTCACCTCGGCGCCGTGCAGCACCACGGCGTAGGGAAGGCCGGCGACGACCGCGGCCAGACCGAGAGGGACGGCCGGGTCGACCACCACGAAGCTCGCCCCGACCGAAGCCGCCGTGCGCCGCACGAGCCGCACGGTGGCCGGTGTGGGCAGCAGACGGGGACCGGGCGCACGGATGATCGACATGCCCGAGCGCGCCGCTTCGGCGTCGAAGCGCGCCGCCTCGGGGTGCGACGACGCCGTGAGCACGGCGAAGGAGGCCGGGTCGAGCCGCCTCCACAGCTCCCACAGGTACACCTGGATCCCGCCCACCTTGGGCGGAAAGTCGTTGGTGACGAGCAGATGCTTCGGCGTGCCGCTCACCCGGCGGCGGCCCCTCCACGACGGCTGGTGAACCGCAGCGACGGCACGAGGCCGGCGTCGGCCAGCTGCCGCATGGCACGGGCCTCCTCGACGTCGATGATCAGCGCGTCCTCGGGATCACGCCCGAGCACGAAGCTCACCAGGCAGTCGTCGCAGGCGTCGCTGTCCTGCAAGCGGCACTCGTCGCAGCTGATGGAGACGGTCGAGCTGTCCATGACGCACCCCCTGGAGCCCAGTCACCGGCGACCCAGTCACCCGTTGGCGGGATCGCCGTTGTCGGTCATCGCCGCCATGGTGGCAGAGGGCTGTGACGCTTCCGGGCCCGCGGGGCCCGAGGGGATGGTCTCGATGGCCCGCCCGTGCCCGCACCAGCGACACGAGACCTCGACGACCTGCTCCGACAGCACGTCCTCCTCCTCCACCTCGAGGTCTCCCCCCACGCTGTAGTGGTGAAAGGCGCGGGTGCGGCGATCGGTCACCACGTCGAAGCGCGTGAGGTTGCCGCAGGCGGCGCAGCGGTACCGGCTGTCCATGCCGGCCCACGCTACCGGCGTCCCCCACCTGTCACAGCCATCTGCTTACGGTGGTGGTGGTGATGCACAGTGCTCCGCCACCTCGGCAGCCGGGACTCGACGTCCCCCTGCACGAGGT
>DATHCF010000112.1:0-9840 GCA_035319705.1 Acidimicrobiales bacterium
GCGGAAGTTCTCGAAGTACCGGCTGGGGGTGGGGCCCCTCTGGCCTTGGTACTTCGAGCCCAGTCCGGCCGAGCCGTAGGGCTTGTCGGCTGGGGTGCTCATCCGCAGAAAGCTGATCTGCCCGATCTTCATCCCCGGGTAGACGGTGATGGGCAGATTGGCCACATTCGACAGCTCGAGGGTCAGATGCCCGTCCCAGCCGGCATCCACGAACCCGGCGGTGGAGTGGATGAGCAGTCCCAGACGGCCGAGCGAGGACTTGCCTTCCAATCTGGCGACCAGGTCCTCCGGCAGGGTCACCCGCTCGAGGGTCGACCCGAGCACGAATTCACCCGGGTGGAGGATCAGGGCTTCACCCCCGGGAACGTCCACCAGCTCGGTCAGGTCCTCGAGGTCCTGCCGCACGTCGATGACCCGCATGGAATGGTTCCGGAAGAGCCGGAAATAGCGGTCCACGTGGAGGTCCACCGAGGACGGCTGGATGCAGTCTTCGTCGAGGGGGTCGATGACGATACGCTTGGACTGCAGTTCCTCGCGGATCGTCCTGTCAGAGAGGACCACGGGGGGGACGATAGTGTGACACCCGGTCGCGGGCGTAGTTCAGCGGCAGAACATCAGCTTCCCAAGCTGAGAACGCGGGTTCGATTCCCGTCGCCCGCTCTCATCTCGTCTCATCCAAATCCTGGTGAGAGGCCCCGCTGCCTGACCCGTCGTCCCTTGGCATCCATGTCGCATTTGCTGGACGTCATCATGGACGTCATGGTGTCGAGGGTTTCGATGGCCATGTCCCACTTGCGGTCGTCCCAGGCGCGCGCGGGAAGACCGCCCTCACGGCCGCTGCCGCCCACCCTGCACACGACGACGCAGCAGCTTGCCACCCGATGAGCGGGGAATGCTGCCAACGATGCGCAGCTCACGAGGAAGCTCGGAAGCGGCCAGGCGCTCGGAGCTGAAGCTTCGCAGCTCCTCGAGCGTCGGAGGCTCGAGGCCGGGCCGGGGGACAATGAAAGCGACCACTCGCTCCCCCCATTGCTCGTCAGCTGCTCCCGTCACGCAGACGTCGTCCACGGCGGGGTGCTCCACGATGACAGCCTCCACCGCAGTGGGGCTCACGTTCACGCCCCCGGTCACGACGATGTCCTTGATCCGGTCGATGACGCGCAGCAGCCCCTCGCCACCTATCCGACCGAGGTCTCCGGTCCGCAACCAGCCGTCGTCGGTGAATGCCCATCGGTTCGCCGGCGCCTCATGGTGGTACCCGCGCATGACGACGGGTCCTTTGACGAGGATCTCCCCGTTGGACGAGATGGAGATCTGCACACCGGGAAGTGGTTTTCCGTCGTGCACGCAGCCACCGCCGGTCTCGGTCAGCCCGTACGTGGTCGTCACCTCGATACCGGCGTGTTTGGCCCGCCTGAGCAGCGAGGGTGCGATCGGGCCTCCGCCGAGGAGCAACCGACGGAACCGTCGTAGGGGGACCTCCGCGTCGAGCAGACGCGAGAGCATCGTCGGGACCAGCGAAACGACCGTGGATCGGCCCGCCGCCTTATCGACCGCGCTGACGTCGAACGAAGGATGCACCGCCAGCGCCGTCTGACAGAAGTAGCTGCGGGCCACGATGGCGAGACCGGCCACATGGTGCAACGGTACGCACGCCAGCCACCGGTCCTCTCCGGGTGTGACCTCCAAGGCGGCCGTCACCGCCCGGGCCGAGGACTCCATGGCCTGCCGGGTGAGCACGACGTGGCGCGGTTCGGCGGTGGTGCCCGAGGTGGTGACGACAGCGGCCACGTCGCCCGGGACCGGACGGCCGCCCGCCACTCGCTCGGTTCCCCCTCCATCGACGAGATGGGTGGGCCGAAGCGATTCCATCAACGAGGCGAGACGCCCGCGTGCAGCTCGGGGGTCGACGACCGTCACCGCTGCCCCGTGGTCCCAGGCGCGGCGCACGGCCTCTGCCGCCTCGGGCGCCGGCAGGTGGATGGCGACGAGAGGCGATTCGCCGGTGGCGTCCACCGCCGTTAGCCTAATCGTGGGAGCAGATGCTCCCGGAGTGCAAGGTCCCACAAAAGTCATCCCGGAGGTCTTGGGTGAGCCTGTCGCTGCCGTCCATACGACCTGGAGCCGCTTGGGAGACCGTCGACACCGGCTACCAGGACATCCGCTACGAGCTGTCTGGCGGCATGGTCAAGGTGACCATCAGTCGGCCCGAGGTGCGCAACGCCTTTCGGCCCACCACGCTCTTCGAACTGCAAGACGCCCTCGACCGAGCGCGCAACGCCTCCGAGGTGGGCTGCGTCATCCTCACCGGCGAAGGGCCCGAGGCGTTCTGCTCGGGGGGTGATCAGCGGATCCGAGGCGACGACGGCTACATAGGCCCCGATGGTGTGGGTCGGCTCAACGTCCTTGACCTCCAGATCCAGATCCGGCGCCTCCCCAAGCCGGTAGTGGCCATGGTGGCCGGCTACGCCATCGGCGGTGGTCACGTGCTCCACCTGGTTTGCGACCTCACAATTGCGGCCACCAATGCCAAGTTCGGGCAGACGGGTCCCAAAGTGGGCTCTTTCGACGGCGGCTACGGTTCGGGCCTGCTGGCCCGGACCGTCGGACAGAAAAAGGCCCGGGAGATCTGGTTTCTGTGCCGCCAGTACGACGCGTGCGAAGCCCTGGCCATGGGACTCGTCAATGCGGTGGTCCCGCTCGAGGCACTCGAAGAGGAAACCGTGGCGTGGTGCACGGAGATGTTGAGCCACAGCCCGTTGGCCCTGCGCATCTTGAAGGCATCACTGAACGCCGCCGACGACGGCTTGGCCGGCATCCAGCAGTTGGCGGGCGACGCCACCCTCCTCTACTACATGAGCGAAGAGGCGCAGGAGGGCAAACAGGCCTATCTGGAGAAGCGGTCCCCACGGTTCAGCCGCTTCCCCCGGCGCCCGTAGACGGGCTGGTGTTCGGTTCCGCGGTCCGGGGGAGCGGGCGTTGACGACAGCCTCGCAGTGGCTCGCTGGGGCGCGTCCGCGGACCCTTCCGCTCGCCGTGTGTCCTGTGCTCGTGGGGACGGCGGCGGCTACCACACATCACTTCTCGTTCGGCTGGTGGAAGATGGCTCTGGCCGGCGTCGTGGCACTCTCGCTGCAGGTGGGCGTCAACTACGCCAACGACTATTCCGATGGCGTGCGCGGGGTCGACCGCCATCGACGAGGACCGACGCGTCTAACCGCCGGCGGACTGGCGTCCCCTGTGGCGGTACGCCGCGCCGCGTTCATTTCCTTTGCACTGGCCGGTGTGGCCGGCCTGGTCCTGGCCATGGCTGTCGATTGGCGTCTGCTCCTGGTCGGCGGGCTGTGCGTCGCCGGTGCCTGGTTCTACAGCGGCGGCCGGCGTCCCTATGGATACGCCGGCTATGGCGAACTCGCCGTCCTGTTCTTCTTCGGCTTTGTGGCCACCGTCGGCTCGGCCTACGTCCAGATCCATGGCGTTCCCGAGGTGGCGTGGTGGGCATCGCTGGTGGTCGGTCTCGGAGCGGCCGCCGTGCTGGTGGCCAACAACCTGCGCGACATCGACTCGGACCGCATGGCGAACAAACGCACGCTGGCCGTCCGCCTGGGCAGCGCGGCTACGGCCCGGTTGTTCGTGGCGCTGCTCGTGGGCGCCTTCGTCGCCGTCGTCCCCATCGGCTTCGGCCACCCCGGCGCCTTTATGGCGCTTCTGGCTCTCCCCCTTGCGGTCCAGCCCGTGAAAACTGTGCTGCGCGGGGCCGATGCGCCGTCGCTGGTACGGGCCATGGTGGGCACGGTGCGGCTAGTCGCCGTCATGGCCCTGGCCCTGACGATCGGCCTGGTCGTCGGATGACCTCCGTGCGCCGTCACGATCTGCGAATCAGTGGACGCCAGGTCGTGTTGATGGAAGGCCCGTGCGGATGGGGAGAGAGTTCGCCACTGCCCGGCTACCCCTGCGCGCCAGCCGCCTCGCTGGCGGCCGCCGTCGAGGCCGCCTGCCGCCCCTGGCCCACACCGATCCGTGACGTCGTGCCGGTGAATGCGTTGGTCGAGGGGCCATCGTTCGATGCCGACTCGCTCATCGGGTACGGCTGCGTGAAGGTCAAGGTGGGTCGACGCGACCCTCGAAGCGACCTCGCCTTGGTCGCCGCGCTGCGCGACGCCGTCGGGCCTTCGGTCTCCTTACGCGTCGACGCCAACGGGGCCTGGGACGAGGAGACCGCCGAGTGGGTGCTGACCCGAATGGCACCCTGTCACATCGAGCTCGCCGAGCAGCCCGTGGCCGGCATCGAGGCCATGAGCCGCCTACGTCGCCGCGTGCCGATCCCGTTGGCGGCCGACGAGTGCGTACGCTCGGTCGACGACGCCAGGCGACTGCATCGGCTCGCCGCGGCCGACGCGGTGGTCCTGAAGGTGCAGCCGCTCGGGGGGATGTGGTCGGCACTGGACGTCGCCGAGGCCGCAGGCGTGCCGGCGGTGGTGAGCTCGATGATGGAGACGTCGGTCGGCACCGCCGTGGGCCTGCACTTGGCTGCGTCGTTGCCCGAGCTGACGCTGGCCTGTGGCCTGGCCACCGCCGGGGCGCCGGGCGCGGATGTGACGGAGCGACCTCTCGTCGCGGAGCGTGGTGTCCTGGCCCCGCGGCGGGTAGTCCCGGACGCGGACCTGCTCGCCTCGCTGGCCTCCGACGTGGCCGGCTATGGGGTTCGGCCGTGAGTGGCGACGCGCCGCACCACGTCGAGCAACACGACGGCCAGGGCCTCGGGCTGCTCGAGCGGAATGGCATGACCGCCACGGAGGCGCGCGCGCGTGCAACCCGGAATCACCTCCGCCATGGCGTCGCCGATGGCGTCGTACTTCAGGTCGTTGCGTCCCGTCACGACCGTCACGGGCACGTCGAGCTCGTGCAGGCGGTCCCACAGCGGCGCCTGCCTTCCCTGACCGAGCACCCGCAGTTGGTGCACGAGGCGGTCGATGTTGGTGGACTGCGCCCGCCGTGCCACCTCGTCGTCTCCCGCCTCCAAGGTAGAAAAGAGCGGCTGGGCCAGCCACCGCCGGAGGAACGCCTTCACGCCGGCGGTCCGGGCCTCAGACGCGAGCTCGTCGTCGTGTCGGGCGCGCGCGGCGCGCTCCGCGTCATCGGCAATGCCGGGCGTAGCACTCACCAGGACCAGTCCGCGCACCAGGTCGGGACGGTCGAGGGCGCCGCGCAGACAAAGGCGGCCGCCCATGGAGTAACCGCAGTACACCGCTTCTCCGGCGCTCTCGACCACAGCCTGCGCCGTGGCGGCGAAGCCGAGCCCATCGGGCACCTCTGGGGTCACAACCTCTACGCCACCGGCATCGGCACCACCGAGCAGATGGACACGGACGCGGTCCCAGACCGCGGGCGATTGGGTGAAGCCGTGGAGCAGCACCAGGCGCATCGTCAGATGGTCCTATGAGCTATGACGCCAACACCGCTTTCGCCCGCTGTCTCGTCGACGAATGGAGCCGCGGGGGATTGACGGATGCCGTGCTGTCCCCAGGATCGCGCTCGACCCCCTTGGCGCTGGCTCTGGCCGATCACGACCGGATCACCGTGCACGTCCATCTCGACGAACGTTCGGCCTCGTTCTTCGCGCTCGGATTGGCCAAGGGCAGCGGCCGACCGGCGATCGTGCTCTGCACCTCGGGTACGGCCGCCGCCAACCTCCACCCTGCCGTGCTCGAGGCCGCCCATGCCCGGGTGCCGCTCGTCGTGTGCACGGCGGACAGGCCACCCGAGCTCCGGGGAGTCGGTGCCGCCCAGACGGTCGACCAGGCAAACCTGTACGGGACCGCC
This sequence comes from Acidimicrobiales bacterium, assembly GCA_035319705.1. Classification (GTDB taxonomy): domain Bacteria; phylum Actinomycetota; class Acidimicrobiia; order Acidimicrobiales; family UBA8190; genus UBA8190. Next base: position 5,824 of record DATHCF010000112.1, read on the forward strand.
GTCCGCTGGTACTTCGAGCCCGAGACACCCTCGGAGCGCGACGCCGGACCCGAGGCGTGGGCCATCTGGCGGTCGCTGGCAGCTCGGTCCCTGGCCGAAGCCCAGGGGTCGCCGCCGGGTCCGGTACATCTCAACCTCCCGTTTCGTGAGCCCCTCGTGCCCCCGTCGCCAACCGACGTGCCGTTCGATCTCGGGGCACGGCCCCGATCGAGCCCATGGCTGCGAACCACGAGGTCGCGGCGTGAGGCGGGGGACGAGGTCGCCGCCGAGCTCGCCCGGCGCATTTCCGGTACCCCGAGGGGCGTCCTGCTGGCCGGATGGGGTGCGTCCGTGGCCCCGGCCACCCTCGAGCGCTTGGCCCGGGTGTCGGGATGGCCGATCCTCGCCGACCCACTCTCGGGTGTTCGGGCGGGGCCGTTCGCCGTCTCGACGTACGACGCTCTGTCGAGGGTCGACAAGCTGAGGGAGTCGCTTCGCCCCGACCTTGTGCTGCGCGTCGGGGCACCGCTCACCTCCAGGGCCGCCATGACATGGCTGGCGACGTCGGCGACAATCATCTTCGACCCGGATCGGTCGTGGTCGGACCCACAGCGAGCGGCCGAGATCGTCCTCGACGTGGAGCCGGAACCGTTGCTCGCCGAGCTCGCCGGCCGCGTGGCAAGTCGCGACGAGTCCTGGATCTCGGCCTGGATCCACGCCGAGGAGACGGCTCGCCAGGTCATCGATGCGCAGCTCGACTTGTGGCCCGAGCCTTTCGAGGGACGTGTCGCCCGCGACGTGATGGCTTGTCTTCCTGACCATGCCAGTCTCGTGGTGGCCTCGAGCATGCCGGTACGGGACCTCGAGACCTTCGCCCGGCCGCGCCAGGGCGTGACCGTCCTGGCCAACCGAGGCGTGAACGGCATCGACGGGTTCGTCTCCTCCGTGCTCGGTGTGGCTGCCAGCGGAGCCGGGCCCGTCACCGTCGCCCTTGCCGGCGACCTCTGCTTGTTGCACGATGCCAACGGGCTGCTCGGAGCCGGGCGACGCGGCTGCGATGCGGTCTTCGTCGTCCTGGACAACGACGGCGGCGGCATTTTCTCGTTCCTTCCGCAGGCGGCTTTGCCCGACCATTTCGAGCGGCTCTTCGGCACTCCGCAGGGCGTGGACATCGCCGAGCTGGGTGCTGTCTACGGGGTGCCCACCACCGACGTAGAGCGGGCCGCCCAGCTGGTGCCGGCCATCGAGAGCGCCATTGCCGGTGGAGGAGTGCGGATCGTGCGAGTGCGCACGGAGCGCACCTCCAACGCGCTGCGCCACGCGCTGGTGTTCCGGGCGGTGGGCGTGGCGCTCGGCGAGTGACGGCAACCGGTTGCTTCTCTGATCACCGGCGAGTCAGGGCCCGCCGCATGGCCTCGAACTTGGCCTCGGTCTCCTGCCACTCGTCTTCCGCCGTCGACCCTGCCACGATGCCGGCCCCGGCGTAGAGAAGGGCCCGGTCGCCCTGCAGCTCGGCGCAGCGGAGGGCCACGGCGAACTCGCCGTCGCCGTCGGCGCCTATCCAACCGACGGGTCCGCCGTAGCGGCCGCGAGACCGCGTCTCCAGAGCTCCGATGAGGGCGAGTGCCTCTTCGGTGGGCGTCCCGGCGATGGCTGGTGTGGGGTGAAGCGCCAGGGCCAGCTCCAGCGCCGATGGCGCGTCCGCACTCAGGGTGCCCACGATGTCGGTCACGATGTGGGCCAGATCGGCGAACGGCTCGGCGTAGGGTTGCGACGCCTGCACCGGTTCCGGGCACATCTGCTGCAGGTTCCTCACCACAGCCTCGACCACCAGCGCGTGCTCCCGTTTGTTCTTGGCCGACCCGGACAGCCACTCGACAGCCCGGTCGCCGCGACTGCCGACGGTCCCCGCCATAGGGCGGCTGCGCACTACCCTGCCTCGTCGCTCCACCAGCAGTTCCGGAGTGGCCCCGACGAAACCACCGGCGGCGAAGACATGGCACCCCGGCTGATCTGTTCGAAGCCGTCTCACGACGTCGCCGACCCGGTACTCGGTGTCGGCCTCGAGCCTCACCTGGCGGGACAGGACCACCTTTGCGAGTTTGCCTGCCTCGATCCGAGCCAGCGCTTCTCCCACCGCATGGGCCCACTCGGCCCTGGAGGCGCCGCGCCACGAGTCGAAGTCAGCCGGTACCGCGTCCCCCCCGGGCCACAGCGGCGCTCGGTCCCCGACATCGTGGGAGATATCGGTCAACCACGTGCGTCCTTGGGAATCGCGGCTCCATACGCGAGCGGGCACGACCAGCTCCGCGTCATGCATGACGGCACGGTCGAAGGGCAGCGCTCCCACGGCGATCGGTCCGCGGGGCGTGTCATGATCGTCAGCTCTCTCGATACTGGACAGGACCGCCTGCACGTGCCGCACCGGCACGCGACAGGCCACTCCGTTGGTGACGAAGCCCTGACCGTGGTGCCACCAGGCGAAGTCCCCCGCCGTCAAACCGGCCAGGATGTCGAGCTCGTCGTCCAGGCGCCGCGTGCGGGCGACGAGGCACTCGTGGCGCAGCGGCGTGGCTTGTCTCACGAGTTCGTGGCGGTGATCAGCCACACGGCGCCAAGAGTGAGCTCGGCGACGTCCACGTCGGTGAATCCCACCTGTTCCACCGTGGAGCCCAGGGACAGCGGATCGGGCAGGTAGGCGGTTGACGCCGAGAGATAGCGGTAGGCGGCGGGTTCCGACATCCGGGCCCCGATCCAGGGGACCACGTGACCGAACCACAGCCTGTGGCCCGCGCGCGCCATGGCCTTCGTGGGTGTCGCTGCGTCCAGAACGGCGACTCGCCCGCCCGGGCGAAGCACTCGGGCGCACTCGGAGAAGAAGGCGGTGATGTCCACCAGGTTGCGCAGGGCGAAACCACAGGCGATCCCGTCGGCCGCGCCGTCCGCCAACGGCAGCGCGCAGACGTCGGCCCGCACCCGGAAGTACGGCCCGGAGGCGCGTTCGAGCATGTTGGCCGAGAAGTCGAGGCCGACAGTGGCATAACCCTTCGCCCACAGGAGACGACTCATGTCTCCGGTCCCGCAGGCGAGATCGAGCACGAGCGAACCCGGTGCGAGGCCCAGGCGATCGACAGCCCGCCTTCGCCACCGGCGGTCGAGGCCGAGCGAGATGACCCGGTTGACCCGCTCGTAGTCCTGGGCGATGCGGTCGAACATGGCTTCGACCACGATCCGCTTGTCCTCGGTCCGGGGAAGCACCGAGTGGTCCCTACCCGGTGCCATCGAGCTCACAGCTGCTCCCCCAGCTTCCTCGCTTCGACCATGGCGGCGGCGATCTCGGCGGGCTCCCCCACGGACTCCAGGTGGCCTTGCGCGATCTCGAGGAGGACGCGGCGGAAGTGGTGGGCGACGAGGGCTGTGGCCGCCGGGAGGAGCTTGTTGAAGGCCTCGACGAGCTGTTCGGCCCGGTCGTCGGGGCTGAGAACGGCGCGGCGAAGTGGTTGGCGAATATGGGCATCGAAGAGGGCCACGGCGGCCTCGGCTGTCTCCCGAGCGGCGCGATCGTGCTGGCGGGCCAACTCCATCAGCTCCGGCAGCGGGATGCCCGTTCCCAGCAGGACCAGGCCGGCTTCCACGATTCGGATGTCGACGTCGGTGAAGTACTGCACACCGTCGACCCACCGTGGCACCAGAAGTCCTTCGCGCACCACCGTCTCGACGAGTTCCACCGGGACGCCCGAGCGCTCCGCCAGCTCGGCGAGGGTCATCAACGTCAGGTGGGCCTCGCCCTGGTCGAGCTGGGCCCGCAATACCACCGCCGCCAGCGGCAGGTCGGCGTTGTCGAGCTCTCCCCCGAGGATCTTCCCGATCACTGCCAGGGTGAGTCCCTCCGCCTGCAGCTCTCTGATCCGCGCCAGGCGCTCCGCGTGGGTGGGCCCGTACCAGACGATCCGGCCCTCGCGCTCCGGGGGATCCAGCAGACCTCGCTTTTGATAGAAGCGGATCGTGTCGACCGAGAGGCCCGAACGCCGGGCGAGC
>DATHCF010000113.1:0-6828 GCA_035319705.1 Acidimicrobiales bacterium
TTGATGAAAAGCGCAGCTGCGAGCCAGTAGAGCCAAAACGCCGCCCATCCGATTGCGAAGAAGAGCTCGACGGCCCTCATGTGGCTCACTACTCCCAGTGCCTGGCGGACGCTGAGGTTACCGAAGGGCCCGGACCACAGCTAGCGGCTGGCACCTTCTTTGGGCCGACCGACATGCCCCCGATCACCGGCTTAGAGACGCTTCCTACAGCGCTCGAATCCGAGTCATCAGTGCCTGCTGCTCCAGAACGGTCTCCACTCGTATGCGTTCGAACTCGTCTTCGAAGCGCACGTCTGCGTGGAGTCCCGACGGATCATCGTGGAAGTGCAAGAAGGGCTTCGACTTCCGATAGAAGACCCCGGTCTTCTTCTCGACCAATCCAGGCACCGACCGGAGCTCATCCAGCAGAGGCTCGATTCTCCTGAAGGTCTTCGCCGTTGCGTGCCGCATTTCAATGTGACTCTACGTGCGCAGCTCGGCGCGTCCCCGACCACCGGATCAGCGCGCCTTATCGAGATGGCGCTAATCAGCGGTTGAGCCGCAAATCCCTCCAGGCCGGGCCTGGAGTGTCAGTAAGGTGCCGCCAGTGCGAAGACTGATTCCGTGGGCGCTGGTGACCGTTCTCGCCTTGGGTGCGGTTTTGACTGTCGCCTTCACCGAAGCAAGGAAGACCCCAGCGACACCCGCAGCACTGAAGGCCGCCCAGTTGTCGCCGTCGGACCTCGGGAACGGGTGGAAAGTGGAAGAGCTGAGGGCGGCCACGGCTACAGCCACGAGAGGTCTCGTTGCGTGTCCGGGATACCCCACCATCGCCGGGCCGTACAGTCGGGCGTGGTTCGTCAAGTTCATCGGCCCCGATCCGACGAGTGTTTCCGTATTGATCATGCAACCATCGGTGGGTGCACAGGCTGTCTTCGACCTACTTGTCCGATGCAGATTGGCAATGCTGACCGTGCCAGGTGAGACGCCACTTCACAGGACGTCAGCCTTTGACGGCCTTGCTCAGGCCTCGGCTGGCGTGATTCAGTCCGGGCCCAGCGGATCTGATCAATATGCCGTGTATGGATGGTTCGTCCAGGGTGACGACTTTGTGGGGTTTGGTTACCTCGGACCTGCACCGTTATCGCAGGTCCGTCAGTGGGCAGCTGATGCTGTCGCCAAGGCGGCAGCAAACACGTAGCGGGTGCGCAGGGCGAGGCGACGGAGCCGTCCCCGAACGCTGCCGGGTCGGAGGCGTTATCTCACGCCCACCAGGCGAACTCGTCGGACCAGTCAACGTAACCAAACAGGTATGGGGCTGGTGGCTGTTGCAACGGCCCAGTGATTTCGACCGGGAAACCCCCAGGGCCTGGGAGCAACCAGAGCGCCTGGCCCTTCACGAAGAGGAGCCCGGTGCCCCTCAGGGAGAAGGCTGGATCGACAGCACCTGCCGTATCGCCTACTTGGACCGGCGAGTCCGAGCCTTCGGGCACCATCCACAGGTCAGCCGTGGCGTACCAGCTCGACACCTGCTCCCACGAAGCCGTCGCTGAATAGAGCGGCGGAAGGTCCATCTCGGTCTGGGGTGCTTCAACGAAGGCAAGCGAACCGTCGACGGGCGAGATGGTCGGGTCCTCGGTGACCGACGACCATGGTGCCGAAACCGGCGTGCAGCTTGGAACAGAGCCACACAGTTCGACCGACTTGCCGAACCACACGAACTTTTCGCCCTCCCCTTGACCGCTCGACGGATTACCGTTGACCACGACGGCGAGAGTGCTGTCACCGATGGACACGGCGGGGGGTTGGAAGATGGGGACTGTGCCGAGCACCGCCATCGGTGCTCCGGGCTTGGAGATGACACCGAGGGGCAGTCCGTAGTTCTCTACCGATGGCCCGCCACCTCCCTGGTCCTGCCATAGGACAATCCCGCGCTGAGGCGACCACCCGGCCAAGAAGTTTATGGCTTGGGGCTGACCCGGGCGCAGCCAGTTCGTCGCCGAGCCACCGCGCACCGAGATGGTCTCAAGGGTCTCGGAGGCGAGGCTTTTGGCAGACCAGATGGCGGCCACCTCGGTGCCCTTCGGGGACCAGGCCACGCCGTTGACGTACCCGGGACCAAGGAGACGGCGCGAGGGCCCCGTCGGGGTCACGGTCCACACCTGGCGAGGCACGAGCGGAGCGCTTTTCACCGGACCGGTAGTGATCAACAGCTCGTCCTGCGTGGGGCTCCAGCTCATGACCGAGCCATCGGAGTCGGGGACCTCGAACGCGTCGGGCATCCCCACGACCCGATGTGCGTCCGCCCCGTCGCCTCGGGCCATCCAAAGCACGTCTGCACCCTCGTGGCCGACCGGGCGCAGGAAGGCAAGCCAACGCCCATCGTGGGAGAAGGCCGGGTCGATGGGGACGGGCTGACCGGTGGTCACTCTTCGTATGGATTGAGACGAGCCATCGAGCACGAACAGGGCATTTTCGGAGACGAAGGCCAACTCACCCTGGTCCGAGAAGGCCTTCGTATCGAGCGCCGGGGGCAAAGTGGAGCTGGATCGGATCGAAGCATCAGCTGCGGTGCACGTCGACCACATGCCAAGCGACATGGCGGCGCAGAGACCTCCGGCCGCTAGCAAACCTTGGCGACTGTGCCGACGCGGTCCTGCCATGTCGACATTGTGCATCAGCTCGACCGCGGTCACTTGGCTGGCTATGGGACTGCCCGAACCATCCCCGAACAATGACACCGGATCGCTGGCGGTCTCGGGATCGAAAGCCATGGTCTTGACCGTGAGACTCGGCCTCGATGAAGAAGACCAGGCCCTGGCCGCTTTGGCTGCTCGACCAGCCCGTTAAGTGATCCGCCCGGAACTGAGACAGGGTCCCGTCGAATGGCTGGACCGGGATACGTGGCAGACTGATCTCGGTGCCAGAACGGGTGGCCCGCCTAGGTGAAGCACGTGCGGCCTACGGACGCAACGACTGGATCGTGGCACGTTCGTTGCTGCTGGACGCCGACGCCCAGGAGCCGCTCGAGGCCGAAGACTTGGAGCGGCTGGCATGGTCGTGTCGCTGGGTGAGCGACGAGGTTGGATTCCTGAACGCGCTCGAACGGGGCGAGGTGGCCTTCAGCGCGATCGGTGCCCGCGCGGCGGCGGCACGCATGGCCCTGGAACAGGCGCGCCAGCACGTACAGATGCTCGACGAGTCGGTGGCAGGTACCTGCTTCCTCCGTGCTATGGAACTCCTCGAGGGACAGCCCGAGTCGCCGGAACATGCGCTCGCAATGTGGATGCTGTCGTTCACCCAACTGGCAAAGGGCGATGTCGAAGGAGCGAGGGCTTCCCTCCATGAAGCGCGAGCGATCGCTCGTCGGGCGGCCAGCCCGGGCACCGAGGCGATGGCGGTGCAGGGGCTGGCGCACATCGCAGTCACCGAGGGCGACCGGGCTGAGGTACTTCCCCTCATCGACGAGGCGGCTGCGCTGGCCATGCGGCCCGGGGTAGAACCGATCCACGCCGGCCACGTGTACTGCGCTGTGATCTCGGTCTGTAGGGCACTCTGTGATTGGGGGCGCGCGACGGAGTGGACGAACATGTCCACCCGCTACTGCGAGCGCGAGTCGATCACCGGCTACGGCGGGCTATGTCGCTTCCACCAAGGTGAGATCGATCGCCTCCACGGCCAGCTGGCCGAAGCTGAGGAACGAGTGCTGCGAGCGTGCGAGGAACTACGGGTGGTGAACCGCTACAGCGCAGCGTGGGGTTATAGCGAGCTGGTGGACATTCGGGTCCGTCGCGGCGACCTGGCAGGCGCCGAGGAGGCACTTGCGCAGGCCGTTGCGTTCGGTGACGACGGCCAGCCAGGGCGAGGCCGCTTGCTGCTGGCGCAAGGTGATGCCACGGCGGCAATGCGGAGCCTCACACGGGCCCTGGCCGACCAGGGCATGCTCGCTCAAGAGCGGCGAGTATTCGTACTTCCGGTGCACGTGCGAGCGTGCCTGGCGGTCGGCGACGAGCGCGCGGCGGACGCGAGCGTCACCGACCTCGAGGAACTAGCGCGCCGGCTGGGGACGCCCGGGCCGGCGGCCGCGGCCGCGGTGGCGCGAGGCGAGCTGGCGCTCCACCGCGGCGACACTGGGACCGCCATCGCTTCGCTCCGTCAGGGCATCCGCACCTGGTGTGAGGTCAACGCTCCGTACGAAGCTGCCGAGGCACGGGTGAGCCTCGCTCGAGCGCTGACCGCTGATGGCGACGTCGCCGGGGCGCGCCTCGAGATCAGGGCCGCGGCGCGATCCGCGGACGAGATCGGCGCCGCAATCGATCTCGACATCGCTCCGTCAAGACCCGAGCACGCCACGCGGGCACGGCGGACCTTCCTCTTCTCCGACATCGTGGATTCGACGCGGCTCGCGGAGGCGATTGGTGAGGGCGCCTGGGAACAGCTGTTGCGCTGGCACGACCGCATCCTGCGCGCTGAGTTCGCCCGATGGCGAGGCGAGGAGGTGAAGCACGGTGGCGACGGGTTCTTCGTTGCTTTCGATCAGGCCGACGACGGCGTGGCCTGCGCAACCGCTATCCAGCGGGCACTTGCTCGCCACCGCGCCGACCACGGTTTCGCTCCCACGATACGTATCGGGCTCCACGCCGGTGAGGCCACCGCCCGCGACGACGACTACTTCGGAGCGGCAGTGACTCGCGCCGCTCGCATCTCTGCCGCCGCCGGCGGCGACGAGATCCTGGTGAGCGCGGACCTGCTCTCCTTCTGCGAGCAGTCTGTGCCCGTCGCTGGTGAGCGCACCCTGGAACTCAAGGGTATCGCCGAACCGATGCCGGCCGTCCTCATCTCGTGGAGCGACGAGAACGGGGCCAAAACCTCGGTCCCCTGACGATAGCCGTAACCATCTCGCGGCCGTGTTGACAATGGTCAGGTGGCAAGCAAGTCGTGCCAGAAGATGCTCGGGCCCGGCGATCCGATATCCCATATCACACCGGGTATGAGCCACATAATTGGGCTATGGGCCAACGAATTCGGGATGCCTGCTTGATGTCGATTGTCCTGACCTTCGTGGCCTTTGTGGTGGCCACCTGCAGCTCGACAGCTGAGGCGAGTCCTTCGAACGCGAGGACCCACAACTCTGTAGCCACCCCCGCCACCAAGGTGGTGACCTACAACCCGTTTACGCCCACAGGGACCCTCGAGCCCACGCTCAAAGTCGTAGCCGTCAAGAGCGGTGTGACCCCGTGCCAATCGAGCGGGGCCGCCGGTTGGTCCTCCTTCCGATGCTTCACAAATCCCGAGATCTACGACCCATGCTTCGCTCCGCCTAGCGCCACGACTGGTCCCGTCTATTGCCCAGTCCTTCTGCCTCGTCGTGATGTAGTAGAGGTTCGGACTGGCCAGTTGCCCCCTCTGTTCAAAGGCGGAAGTGAATATCGCCCTTGGGCGTTGGAGCTCAGTGACGGACAAGTGTGCGAGTTCGTCAACGCGGCATGGGGCGGGCTCGGACCATTTGGTTGCGTCTCGCCGCCCGGTAAGGCCGCTGACTGCCGCGTGCCGACCGCGAACTACGGGCGCTGGACGACGCTATGTCAGAAAACGGAGAAGCTCGGCAGCCCCTTCACCGAATACCGGGTCAGCATCCTTTGGAAGTGACGCGGGGTCCTTGTCGGGGACCATTCCTCATTTCCATGGTCGTCGCTCTATGTGTGCTTCGCCACGGCGGCATTCTTGACCGCCCCTGCCGGGACTGTGACCGTCCTATTTCTGTTGCCAGTGGGTGTTAGTGAGAAAACCAGCGCTAGCCCTGCTCGGAAACTTCGCCGCAAGATAAGGCCAGCTGGCTCGTCTGATTCGCCACTAACCCTGAACGCCGTGCCCCCGCTTCCGAGACTGCACTCCGTTGACGGTTGCCCTGAAGCACCCCCGTTCCACGTCGGCCTTGAATCGCCTCCCGCTCTTCCCGATAAACACAACGGCACCCGAAGCACGGGAAATGGGAGCGACAGTAGATGCCAATGGGCGGTTCACCATTCGCCTTCCCAGCGGCACCTACGGACTTGGTGGATCGTTGACTTTTGCTACGGTTATGAGGTGATCGACATGCCCGATGACCGTTCCATACCTGGGCTGGACCGTCGCTGACCCTCCGCTGTCGCAGGCTGCGCAAGCAATAGGGAGAAATCCGGCGACAAGCAGCACCCCAAGGCGATATTTCACCTTGGGGACGATCATTCCGTGAATATAGTTCGGGACTTCGTCAACTGCCCTGGTGAAGTAGGGAACTGGTTCGGTGTGGCCGGTACGGCGGATGGGCTCAATCCCGGCGGTTTCCCTTCGGGTGCGTGTGATCCATCTCGTCTGGGTCTCGACCTCCCCAGTCCCCCCTTCCCGAACCGTGCGTGCGGTTCTCCCGCACACGGCTCTCCCCCGGGCAGTCGGTCAGCCGCATTCCGCCCTGCCAACGGCGTTGGCGGGTGACCCACGCGTCGCTCCCAGTTCATAGACGGCACCGCCAAAGGCGGGTGGGTTGATAGCCCGACGGGCAATCCCACGGTCGTCACTGGCGACGGCGCACACCCGGCTAGAGGCCCTTCGCTCGGGGCGGGTTCTGTTGTCCCGCTCGTCATCACTACTATGGCCTCCTCCGACTTCCGCTCGACACGTCACCATTTCCCAGGTCCGCTGGTTATAGATGCCGATGCTGCCGGGCACCACCCGCTGGCAGGCGGATGGCCTGTCTTTGTCCGGCGCCGAGACGGATCTCTCCAGTTCCGAGGACAACCGTGTGACCATTCCACGCCCCCTGCGCCGGGAGATTCCTGGGCACCGGCTCCAAGACCATCGGTGCCGTCC
>DATHCF010000114.1:0-2340 GCA_035319705.1 Acidimicrobiales bacterium
ACCACCAGCACCGGCTGCTCGAGCACGGCCATGAGCCCGGCGTATCGCCGAGTCACGTCCACGCCGTCACCTGCCTGCGACGGGGATGTGCCGTCGGCTGCGGTCACCGCTGAGCCCCTCTCTCCGAGGAACGCGGCCCGCGACGGACGACGATTCCTCCTTTCAGGTTTCGGCAGGCGGAGCACCACCCTGAAGCGCCGGGCGGGGGGCCGAAAGCCATGATTCGGAGGTGACTTCCTCCAAGCGGGTGAAGAAGGGCGCGGGCCCGGCGATCCAGGGGCCACTGGGGGCGGTCCTGGCCCCCGGGGCAGGTGCCGGGCGTGACCAGCCCGCTCTGGTCAGTCTCGACCGGGCGCTCAGCGGCGCTGGGCTGGCCGTCGAGCGCCTCGACTTCCCCTACCGGCTGGCCGGGCGCCGCGCCCCCGACCGCCCCCTGGTGCTCATCGCCGCCGTGGAGGGAGCCGCACGGAATTTGGCAGCCCGGCTCGGCAGCGGCACCGATCGCCTGGTGCTCGGCGGCCGCTCGATGGGCGGTCGCACGTGCTCGATGGCCGTGGCCCAGGGCCTCCCGGCTGCCGGCCTGCTCCTGGTCAGCTATCCGCTGCATCCTCCGGGCCGTCCCGACCGGCTGCGCGTCGACCACTTTCCCGCCCTGGCGGTGCCCTGTCTGTTCGTGTCCGGCACCCGCGACCAGTTCGGAACGCCCGCCGAGCTCGAACAGGCCGCCGCCGCTATTGCGGGTCCGGTCAGGCACCATTGGGTGGACGGAGGCGACCACGCCCTTCGGGCCAAGGACGAAGAGGTCGCCCAGGCCGCGCTGGGCTGGCTGCAGCAGCTCTGCGGATGAGGGACCGGCCGCTGGCGAGTTCCGCGGCGGCCGCTGACCCGGATGCGTGACGCTACGAGTTCACAACTTCTGCATCCCCCCTAGCCGAGCTGTCGCAACAGCTGAGACAGTTGTTTCTGGTGGTTCTCATGTTGTACCTGTGGCGGAAGTGGTCGAAACGGTGGACGTGGTCCAGAGCCGGGGGTCGTCGTCGCGTCGCCGCCGCGGTGGCCGCCGGCTCCATCGTGGCGGCGGGCATGTCGGCGGTATTGGCCGGGCTGGCGTCCCCGAGTGCGTGGGCGGGGACCGTCACCGTGCAGCGCGGCCAGACGCTCACCGAGATCGCCGCCGAGCTGCACACCACGGTGGCGGCCCTGATGGCGGCCAACCAGCTGCAGAACCCCAACCGGATACTGGCCGGGCAGCTGCTCCAGGTGCCCTCGCCGGCGGTGGAATCGGGCAACGCCTCGACCACCGTGGTGGTGCAGCGGGGACAGACCCTGTTCGCCATCGCCGCGCGCTTCGGGGTGAGCGTCAGCGCGCTGGCGGCGGCGAACGGGATCTCGAATCCCAACCACGTCCTGTCAGGGACGCGTCTGGTGGTACCGCAAGGAGCCTCGGGCATGGCGCTCGCCGACGACGCCACGCCGATCGCCGGGACGGACGTGGCCGTCGGTGGCCTTCCCACGCAGCTGGCCGACAACCCGAGCCGCCTCACCCTTGAGCCGGACTTCGCCTCGGCTGCTGCCACCTACGGGGTGTCCCTGCCACTGCTCGAGGCCCTGTGCTGGTGGGAGTCGGGCTGGCAGGTCGCCATCGTCTCGCCCGACGGAGCGGTGGGCGTGTGTCAGGTCGAGCCCGCCACGGCTGCCTTCGTCGACCAGTTCCTGGTCGACACCGACCTGAACCCGTCGACGGCGGCGCAGAACATCGATCTCGGCGCCGCCTACCTGGCTTCGCTGCTTCGTCAGACCGCAGGCAACGTGTCAGAAGCGCTGGCCGGCTACTACCAGGGCTTGGCCTCGGTACGCCAGCAGGGCATGTCGGCGCCCACCGACACCTACGTCGAAGGCGTGGAGGCCTACGCCTCGATCTTCGCCAGATAACGGGCCCCGTCGTCCAGCGCCTTGATGGCGCCCGCATCCGAGACCGTCGGGACGCGCAGCACTACTTCGTCCACACCGATCTCTTGGTAGTGGGCGAGCTTGCCCGCCTCGGGGATGGCTCCGAACACCACCACCTCCACGCTCTGAGCGGGGCGACCGGCCTCTTCGGCCGCGGCGCGCAGACGGGGCAGCGCTGCGGCCACACCGGCTCCGCCGATCGGCATCCAGCCGTCGGCCAGCTCGGCCACGGCTCCGAAGGTCCGAGGTCCGGCGGCAGCGCCGATGAGCGTGCGGACCCGGGGCTGCTGCAGCGGCTTCGGCCACGAATGGCACGGCGGCACCTCGACATGTCGCCCGTGGAACTCCGACGGATCGTCACGCCACAACGCCTGCATGCACAGCAGCTTC
>DATHCF010000115.1:0-12749 GCA_035319705.1 Acidimicrobiales bacterium
GGACTGCGTGGATAGAACGGCGTGCGCTCGTTCTGCGGCACCTCGTGGACCTTGCCGAACATCTCCGAGGACGACGCCTGGTAGAAGCGCGCCCCGGGGCACCCGATGCGGATGGCGTCGAGCAGCCGGGTGACCCCGAGCGCAGTGGTCTCGCCGGTCAACACGGGCTGGTTCCACGACGTCTGCACGAAGGACTGCGCGGCGAGGTTGTAGATCTCGTCCGGCTGGTGCTCGCGCAAGATGCCGAGAAGGGACACCTCGTCGAGCAGGTCGCCGGCCACCAGGTTCACCTTGTCCTGGATGTGGGCGATACGCTCGAAGTTGACCGTCGAGGACCGCCGCACCATGCCCACCACCTCGTAGCCCTGGTCGAGCAGGAACTCGGCCAGGTACGAGCCGTCCTGCCCTGTGATCCCGGTGATGAGCGCTCGCTTGGGCATGGGGTCCGGCCCTCCCTCTCTTCTCTCTTCTCGTTCTCCGGGATGTGCCCGCCGCTCAGCGACCGGTCCAGCGGGCCGGGCGCTTCTCCAGAAAGGCGGCCATCCCCTCTGCGGCGTCCCCGGTCTGGGCGGTGACAGTCAGCATGGCGTGCAGATATGCCAGAGCGTCGGCAGCCGCCATGTCCCATACAGCGTAGAACGCGCCACGCCCGAGCTTCATCGCCGTGGGTGACTTCGCCGCCAGCCCGGCGGCGAGGTCGTGTACCGCCTCGTCGAGCTGTCCGTGCGGCACGACTCTGGTGACGAAGCCCAGGCCTTCGGCCTCCTCCGCCCCGACGACCCTGCCGGTGAGCATGAGCTCCAACGCCTTCTTGGGCGGCATGGAACGGGCCAGGGGCACGGTGATCATGTACGGCCACAGCCCGACGTCGATCTCCGGCGCACCGAAGCGGGCCTGGTCGGAGGCGACCACCAGGTCGCAGGACAAGGCCAGGCCGAACCCCCCGGCCATGGCCCACCCCTGCACGCGGGCGATGGTCGGCTTGCCGAGGTCCCACATGGCGCCGAACAGTCCGGCCAGCTCGCCACGGCCTTCGTGCGTGGCGAGAAAGCTCTCCTCCCCGCCCGCCATGGACGAGAGATCCGCCCCCGAGCAGAAGGCTTTGTCTCCGGCGCCGGTGAGCACCACCACGCGCACCTCCGGGTCGGCGCCGGCACGAGACAGCCCGTCGCGCAAGGCGCGGATCACCTCCCAGGACATGGCGTTGCGACGCTCGGGCCGGTTGATGGTCAACGTGGCCACCGCCCCGGTCACCTCGTACAGCACCTCGTCGCCGGCGCCCACGTCGTCCTGGCCAGCGGGGCCGGCTCGGCCGGCAGGGCCGGAAGGGCGGTCGGGCACGAGGATCGAAACTACCCGGGCACCCGCCGGCACCGGTGGGAGGGGGCCCCGGTAGCGTCGGCCGGCATGTCCGCGCCTGTGTGCGCCATCGTGTCGTTCCGCCTGGGTGGGACCGACGGTGTGGCGGTGGAGGCGGCCAAGTGGGCGTGGGCCCTCGGGCGCCTGGGATGGCGGGTGACAACGGTGGCCGGCCAAGGCCCGGTCGACCACCTCGTTCCGGGTCTGGCCGTCGACGACGCCGAGCCCCCCGATCCCGAGGTGCTCGCCGGGGCGCTGGCCGGCGCCGAGCTGGTGGTGGTCGAGAACCTGCTGTCACTGCCCCTCAACCCGGGGGCCGCCGGCGTCCTGGCACGTCTCCTCCGAGGGCGGCCGGCCGTGCTGCACCATCACGACCTCCCCTGGCAACGCGCACGCTTCGCCCACTGCCCCCCGCCTCCCGACGACCGGCGCTGGGTGCACGTCACGGTGAACGAGCTGAGCCGGCAACAGCTGGCCGACCGGGGCATCGAAGCGGTGGCGGTGCACAACGCCTTCGACACCGAGGCCGCAGCCGGCGACCGACATGGCGTCCGCCGGACGCTGCAGGTGCCCGAGAGCGAGACGCTCGTGTTGCAGCCCACCCGGGCCATCGCCCGCAAGAACGTGGGGGCCGCCATCGAGCTGGCCGAGGCGCTCGGCGCCACCTACTGGCTGCTCGGCGAGGCCGAGGAGGGATACGGGCCCGAGCTCGAGCGTCTGCTCTCGGCGGCTGCCGTGCGCACCATAAAGGGCCCGGTCCCCGGAACGAAGCGCACACCGCCGCAGGACGCCTACGCGGCGTGCGACGTGGTGGCGCTGCCCTCGACATGGGAGGGCTTCGGCAACCCCACCGTCGAATCGGCCGTCTACCGGCGCCCGCTCGTCATCGGCCGCTACCCGGTGGCCGACGAGCTGGCCGCCTACGGCTTTCGCTGGTTCCACCTGGAGGACACCGAGCCGCTGCGCGCCTTTCTGGCGGGCGGAGACCCCGAGCTGCTCGAGCACAACCTCGCTGTCGCCCGCCGGCACTTCTCGCTGACGGAGCTGCCCGCCCGGCTGGAGCCGGTGGTGGCTTCTGCGGCAAAAGGCGGCTGATCCACCGGGCGCCATCCGGCACCGGCCGCCACCACCCACAGCGTCCGCCCAGGTCAGACCCCTCGCGAGCAGAGCGGGCCGGTAGGCTTTGCCCGATGGCCCTGCGACCGCGGGCACCGTCGAGCGGCTCCGCCAAGCGCCTGCCGGCCGACATCCGGCGCCAACAGCTGCTCGACGTCTCGTTGCGGCTGTTCGCCGCGCACGGCTTCGAGGCCACCACCATGGACGACATCGCCGAAGCGGCCGGCGTCACCAAGCCGCTGCTCTACCAGCACTTCGCCTCCAAGCGTGCGTTGTACGTGGAGCTGTGCGACGGGGTAGCCCGGTCACTGCTCGAGGCCATCGGCAAGGCGGTGGTGGCGGCCGAGGGACCACGCCAGCGGGTGGAGGGGGGCTTCGCCGCCTACTTCCAGCTGGTGGTGTCGCAGGCCGACGCCTTCGCCCTGCTCATCGGCAGCGATGTGCCCGACGATCCCGAGCTGTCACGCGCTGTGCGCCACGTGGAGGACATGCTGGCCGAGGCCGTCGACGTACTCATCGATGCCGACCTCGAGCGCGACCACCGGCGGCTGTTGGCCTACGCCGTGGTGGGGATGGCCGAGGGGGCGAGCCGCTACTTCCTCGGCGTCGGCGAGCGCTCCGGTCGCCCTCTGGAGCAGGCCGACGCCGACGCCGCGGCGCGTCGCCTGGCCGAGCTGGCCTGGGCCGGCCTGCGCTCGGTCCACCGCGACTGACGCCGACGACGCGCTCGGGTTTGCGGGGCCCGGATCAGAAACCCGACCTGTCGGGTAGGCTTTTGCCCGTTCGCCGGTGCGCAGCGGCGAGCGGGAGGTGGTCCCGGTGGTGGAGAGGGTCAGGTCGCTGTTCAGCTTTCCCAACCCGGTCAACGAGGTGGCCGCCCGGGTGGTGGCCGGCATCGTGGTTGTCCTGTGCGCCGTCACCATCGGCACCCAGGTCGGATGGCTGCTCGTGCCGCTGTGTTACGGGTTCTGGGCCCGGGTGCTCACCGGCCCGAAGCTGAGCCCGTCCGGGCAGCTGGCCACCCGCCTGATCGCCCCCCGCATCGCCGCCTCGAGGCCCGTGCCCGGACCCCCCAAGCGCTTCGCCCAGGCCATGGGGGTGGTATTCAGCACCACCGCCCTGGTGCTGTGGTTCGGCGCCGGGCTGCACACCGCAGCCCTGGTGGTGACCGGGCTGCTCATGGGTGCTGCCTTTCTGGAATCGGCCTTCGGGTTGTGCCTGGGCTGCATCGCCTTCGGCGCGCTCATGAAGACCGGCGTCGTCCCCAGCGAGATCTGCGAGGCCTGTGCCGACGTGACGCTGCGTCATCCCCAGCTGGCTCGTTGACGAGGGCGATGGTGGTGCCGCCCAGGCGCGGGGCCAGCCGGGCCACCAGCGCGTGGAGGCGCTTCGCACACGCCCGGTAGTCGTCGTCGGTGCCGCCCGCCGGGTCGGCCACGTCGCCCTGGACCTCGGGGGCGACAGCAACCAGGTTCATGGCCGCCACTCGCTCCACCAGCGGCTCGGGCCCAGTGGGCAGATGGTCGGACAGCCAGGCGATGGTGGCGGTGCGGGCAGCGGCCGCCGGATGTCGCCGCCGCACGTAGTGCACGTGCTCGGCAGCCATGGCCACGATGAGCGCCGCCTCCTCCACGTGGTCCTCGGTGAGCTGGCGGCTGCGATGGTGGGCGGCGTCGATCCCCACCTCGGCCAGCACCGCCCGGGTACGGGTGCTCATGGGCTGGTGCTCGACGACGTGGGTGCCGGCGGTGACCACGCGGACCGGCGTGCCGGCGGCCTCGAGCATGGCCCCGGCCATCACCGAACGCGCTGCGTTCCCGGTGCACAGCACCACCACCCGGTCGACGGCATCGCCTGTGTCGATGTCGCTATCGATGTCGCTGTCGCTGTCGCTGTTGCTGTCGGGTGATCCCATGAGGAGGACAGCCTAGGAACCAGCGCCATGCGCCGGTGCACAGGTCATCGCGTCACTGTGCCGGCTCGGCGCCTCGGTCAGCCGGCTTCGGCCGCCGCCTTCAGCTTTTGCAACGTACGCAGCATGTCCCGCTCGTTGCGCCGCTCCCGCAAGAACCCCCCGAGGGGTCGCCAGATGCGGGTGAAGGCGTTGTCACCGAGATCGAACGACTCGGTTACGTCGGTCCCCCCGTCGGCTGTCGCCACGAATTCGTAGCGCCAGACGTTGACCGGCCGCCCGCCGATGATCACGGCGAATTCGAACACCTGTCCTGGCACCGACTCGGTGATCTCGCAGGTGGTCCAGTACAGCACCGGCCAGTTCTCGTTGCGCCTGACGTGGCCCCGGTACCGGGCGCCGACCGCCGGTCCCGTGGCGCCGTCCAGCCACTCGGCCTCCACCACCTCCGGGCTGTAGTCACCCATGTGGGTGATGTCGCTGACAAGAGCCCACGCCTTTTCCGGCGGGGCGTCGACGTGGAGGCTCACGGCGGCGCGCACGATCGAGAACCCTAGTGGGCCGAGGGCGACAGGAGCCGAGCCGCCATATAGGTGGGCCTTTGCCCGAGCACGGCTCCGATCAGGGGATGGGCGGCGACTTCGCCACCGCCTCGTTGGCGGAGCCCGGCAGCAGCTCGCTGTAGGTCTGTGGAGTCCACGAAGCGCTGCTGATGGGAAGGAAGAACGGTGGCCACAGCGTCAGGAACGAGTTGTCGTACGAGTAGGCCTTGGCGTAGCCCTCTATGAGCTGGCCGCTGCTGTTCAGGTAGCCCACCACCCCACGGGTGTCCTGGGCGATCGAGCCGAAGACCGTCAGGGTGGGACAGGGATCGTTGTTGCACGACGTCGAGGCATAGCTGTTCTGGAAGGAGCCGGTGATGGCCATCAGGGCGGCATCGACAACCGTCGTCGCGTTGTCGTCGCTGACGTTGATGTCGTCGTAGGCAATGAGGCCGAGGGCGTCGTCGTTGTCGTACTCCTGTCCGTTCGACGTCGTGATGTCTCCTGATGGGTATGTGACGTTGCCATCGACCTGGATGTTCCCGTTGGAGACCAAGGTGAGGAAGCCCGATGCCGTCCCGCCGCCGGCGATGGTGATGTTGCCGTTCACGTAGAAAAGGTCCGACTTGAGCGACTTCAACGTGACGGTGCCGCTCGTCGAACTGCCGCAGTTGGCGCCCTTGTTCCCGTCGGTCGTGTCCAGAGTCCCCCCCGACCATTTCACCGTGCCACTGCTCAGCGTCATGGTGACCGTCCCCGTTCCGCCCTGGGTCTCCGAGCTGGTGGAGGTGCTGACCAGACATCCGTAGTCCTCGGCGGGCACGGCGTCGTCGGTGACTCCGTTGGCGGGCAGGTATTCGACCGGGTGGTAACTGGGCGCACCACCAACGTCGAAGTGCGGAGCGCTCCCCGATGTCTCGTAGTAATAAGAGCTAGTGGTCGAATACCCGCTTTTCGACGGAGGGGTCTGACTGGCCCCGTATCCGTTGTTGGCGCTCTCCACGGTGGAATCGAAGGTCGGACTTCCATCGATGAAGAAGTCGTCGTTGGAGAACACCGGCCCGTTGAGAGTGTCGGCGCTGTCGAAGTTGATCGGATTGTCGTTGCTGCAGGGCAACGTCGTGTCCCCCGACGACTCGCAATCCGTCCAGTAGATGAAGTCCATCGTCGAAGTGGGTGCCAGCTCGTACTGAAAGGTGCGGATGACGTTTCCAGCACCCGGGTTGCCGGCGGCACCGCTCACCGTGAGGACGAGGTGGCCTCCCTCGGTCACCGGTGTGTACTCGTACCACTCAGGGGGATCGGTGGAGCTTGCCACCGCCTCCCACCCGGTGAAGGCGGGGTTGTTGTCAGTGTTGGTGGCGCTGTACTGGGCGTAGGTCTCGTTGGCGTCGAGCTGCTGGAGGTAGTCGCTGAGCCCGGCTTGCGCCGCCTCGAAAGCACCGTTCCAGTCGAGGTTCCTGGTGGTGAGCGGCAGCTGGTTGACGGTGGTGCTCATGACGACCATCGGCACCGTAGCCAGCAGGGCGAGCGCCACGAGCACCAGCGCCAACGCCTGGCCGCCCTCGCCTCGCCGCAGCAGGCGCCACCAGGCCGCACGGCGAGTACCCGAGCGGATCGACCTCAGCATGAGTTCGATGCTCCGTCGGCGGTCCACTGGCAAGCGTATTCGATGGGAAAGGCGATCACTGCCGGGTCCGACATAGTCGTCTTGACCTCGTGTTGCGCTCCTACACGAGGGCTGTCCTGGGTGAGCACCACCGACATACGGTCGGTGTAGTAGGAGGTGGTCTGGTTTACGGTGACGGCGACGGGCTGCTGGACAGGGGAGGTGGAAGGGGCGATGGAAGTCCCCGTGGGGTCGAGATTGGAGACGACGACGTTGCCCCTCATCTCCGGAGAACCGTTGACGGTGATGGAGCTGGTGATGGTCAAGGTCTCCGACGAAGACCCCGACAGCGTGACGTTTATGCACGGAGTGTTGCCGAACAGATTGGCGGTGAAGTAGTAGGGCGGAGCCGTCGTCGTCGACGGCATGGCTGTGTTCACCGCGGTGCTGTTCACCGTGAAGGTGCCGGTGCAGTTGCTGGAGCTGTACCAGGCGTTGGCGGCGTGGAGGTCCTGAACAAGGGACTCCTCGGCCATCTGCAAGGCGCCGATGGACTGGGACGACGAGGACAGCTTGGTCGTCTGCTCGGCGATGGCGGTGACCGAGGCCGCCACGGCCGCCACCACCAACATCAAGATGGATATGGCCACCGCCACCTCCACCAAGGTGAAGCCTGACTCCCCACGCCTGTGCATATACCTGCTCATAGCGGCACCTGGACCGGCCCGAAATTCGACGCCGTGATCACCGAGCCGACCTGGTTCCCGTTGTTGTAGACAGCGATCTGCCACTGACCACCCGACTGTGTGACCTGCACGACCACGGCCGTGCCCGAGGTCGTCGAGCTGTAGGAGCCGTATGTGCAGGTGAGCTCCCACGTCCCGTACGGGATACCCGACAACAGGAAGTAGGTGGCGGCGGCCACGCCTTCACTGAAGGAACCCGAAGAGGCGACGAAGTTTCCGTCCCCGCTGTAGGAAGCGGTGACCGTGTCCACTCCGGTGGGGAGAGACGACGTGGTGCAGCTGGGAACTTGTCCGGATGACATCGTCTCGGTGCACAGGACTGTCGCGCCGTACTCATACGTCACCGTGCCGGTCGGTGTCCCGGCACCAGGAGACGCGGGCGCCACGGTGGCGGTGAAGGTCACGGGATTGCCCGCCAGCGAAGATGATGGTGACGCGCTGAGGGTGGTATTGGTGCTGTCCTGACTCACCGTCTCGGTGGTGGTTCCGCTGCTGCCGGCGTAGTTGTTTCGGCCCTGGCTGCCGCTGTAGGTGGCGGTGACGGAGTCCGAGCCGACCGGCAAAGCAGACGTGGCGCACGTCGCCGTGCCATTGCTCAAGGACACCGCACTGCAAAGGGTCGTCGACCCGTAGGTGAAGGTGACGGTGCCGTTGCTCACGTTCTGGCTGCCCGCCTCGACGGTGGCGGTGAACGGCACCGACTGGCCGTACACGGGGCTGGTGGGACTGGAACTCACCGTGGTGGAGGTGGTTGTCGAGCCCCCGCTGTACGTGAGCACGGCGTGATGCACTTGGCTTCCCTTCCCACTCCGACGGAGGCCGGCTCGCCGGGCGCTCCAGTGCTGGGTCCCGCGGCTGGCACTGGGAATGTGCACGTCCAAAGCGACCAGCACGGCGCCCGCCGTCGGTCCGGCCGGCGGTGTCTCGTAGGACGTGACGCAGCTGCTGGAACAGGACGTCTGGCCCAGGTAGGTGGTCGGCATGGCGGGTCCGCCCGACGGGGTCGGACAGTGGCTGTCAGTGCCGCCGGAGATGGTCGAGGGGGTGGCGGTGATGGCGGCCCCGTCCTCGGCAGTTCCGTTCAGCGTGGCCACCACCTCGATCCCCGGGATCGTGAAGTTGGCGGTGGTAGAGCTGCCGGGGGTGAGATTCACGGCCACGCCATCGGTGGACGAGCCGTCGGGATCGCTGTCCGGTCCGCAATCTCCGCTGACCACGTTGTAGCTGGGGGTGGTGCTGAAGGGGAAGACCGAAGCCGGAGCTAGCGCCGCATAGGGATCGGGTGTGGTGGCGTCTCCCAGCGCGTTGTTCTCGGTGAGCGACGGATTGTAGAAGGACAGCGGCATGGCGCTGGACAAAGACGAGGTCGAAGAGCACGTCGATCCGGACCAGGAGGTGCAGACGGAGGGCGTGACCCAACCTGAATATCCCGACACCTCGCTGTCGGCGTACGCGGAGCTGACGGTCGCCGGCGGAGAAAGCTCGATCGGCTGGGCGGTGCTCGAGTTGCCCGCGGTCACCGCCACGGACTCCGAGCTTGAGCTGTTCTCGCCCGTGTCGACGTCGCCGGGTACCGAGGTGGAGATGGTCCACGTGCCTGGAGCGAGGTTGGCGAAAAAGGCGCAGCCCAAGGAGCTCGTGGTGGTGGTCTTCGTGGTGTTGCCCAACGTCGCCGTCACCGTGAGGTCCCCTATGCCGGCACCCGAGGGGTCGGTCACCGTCAAGAGGATCGAGCCGTCGCTGGAGTTCAATGCCGACGCCGGCACCGGCGCGTAGGTGGCTTCGCTGACGATCTTGTTGGTCGCCGTCGACGGGCCCCACCAGTCGGCGCTGGGACTGACCTTGGCCCAGGTGACCCATACCTGGAGCGTCAGCTCGTTGGGCTCGCCGGCTTGGGGGGCGTCGCAAGCGGTCCCGGCCTGGACATCGAGCTCGGCGGTGTAGGTGACAGGACCCTCGTTCACCGTCCCCAGCGAGGTGAACCCCGTCTTGCTGAGCAGGGAGACGACCGGGGTGTCCACCGTTGTGTCGAGCTCGCTCGAGGCGATATCGGTGGCCACCTCTTCCTGCCGGGAGTTGCCGCTCGTAGTCAGCGCCGTCGACACCAGGCTCGACACCGGGCCGAGAACGAGCAGAAGGACGGCCAGCGCGATCACGACTTCGAGGAGCGAGAACCCCGCCTCACCTGCCGACACATCGCGGTGCGCGCCCACCAGTCGACTTTCCGAGGAAAGCACCCTCTTTCATCGGGACGGCCGGCGGCCCCACTCAGGACCAAAGTCCCTGTTCCGGCAGAGTTGTTGGGACGTTGAGATCGAGCTTGGTGAACCAGGCGGCAGAGCCCACCGGGTTACGGCGACGCAGTGCCCAGCTGTCGTGGCACGGAGCGGGCCACCACGGCCTGGAGCCGTTCGGCATGCGCCCTTAGTGCGCTGGATCGTAATTTCGCCCCACGCCAGGTCCTGGCCCGCCACGGGCGAGGTGAGGATCTGGACCTCGGGCACCGCGTCGGCCGTACTCGGCCAGCTCCATTTCGCAAGGCGGCGTCAGGACCCGGAGTACGACCCGCCTCCCGTGCCTTCGTGTGTGTTGGCGATCTGTGATGTCGCGAGTAACGGGGGCGCATTCCATTTCTGCTCCCACGAACCGTTACACGTGTCGACTTGTATGGTGGCGAAGGCGTCGTTGTTTCCCGACGGCTTCTGCTCGTTCGCAGTGTTTGCCTCCAGGCAGTAGCCATCGTTATCGGTCAACGTGTATTCGGATTCGAGCCCGGCGTTGCCGAGATCCTCTGTCCACAGGAGGTCGTCGTCGTTGGGCTGGCTCAACGATCCGAGGTTGCAGGTGTCGCCCGCCGGGTCGCCGTCGCCTCCCGATACATAGACGTATGCGTTGGGATACGACGAAGCCTTTTCCAGGGGGGACTGCAGGCAGTAATCGCTCGAGCCGTTGATCGTGTAGATCGCCCCGACCGGGTTGCCGCTGCCGCTGCAGTTGGTGAGGCACTTGAAGTACCAACGTTGGTTCCATGCCGGGTAGTCGGTCGTGTCGGGGAATTGCTTGCACATATAGTCGATCAAGAAGACATAGGTGGTGCCGTTAACTGTGCCGCCGCCCGTTGTGCTCTGATTGGTGACGTCCGTGCAGTTGCCAAACTGTTCGAAGTTGACGAGCTGATCGGTCTGGCTGCCGAAGATTTCACCGCTCGGGGCTTGCGCACCTCCCGCTCCGACTTCTGGCGAGAGTTGCCAGGTGGCGGTGTTGTCGAATCCCGAGTCGCAGTCCGTGCTCTCCACAGTGGCAGGCTCGGGATTGGCCAGCGCCTCGTCCGTCGAATCGGGGTTGGCCAAGCAGTAGCCGTTCGGCTGGCCTGCGGGCGAGCCAGTGGTCTCGACCCCTTGAATGCCCCCGACATCGTTGACGCCCCATTGGGCGGCGGCGCCTCCCGCGCTGCCACAGCTCGTGGTGAGGGGTACCGGCGACGACGACGCGGGGGACAAGTCTTCCGGGTCCTGGATGCAGTACTGCTGACCCTGCAGCTCGATGGTGAGGTTCCAGTTCGAGGTGTAGTCGAACTCCTCGAACAGATTGACCGTTGAACAGGTGGTCGTGACATCGAGGCTGACGCCGTTGTTCGCGTTAGTCCCGTTGTTGTAGACCGCTTGGAGGCACTCCTTCCCTGAGTAGCTGTAGATGAGCCCCCCCGGGAGGTTGGCGTAGCCGGTGTCGAAGTCATAGGTGCTGACCACTCTGCGCCATCCCGCACCGGTGGGCGCGGATGTCGGGCTGACAGGGCAGGCGGTCGCCGGTGAGCAGGAAGTGACGACCGCCCGGGCGAGGAAGTTCCCCGCGGCGGGAGCAGTTGGCCCTGACCCTTGCGTGCAGCCCACCGACGTGTAGCTCCCAGAGGGCGTTTCGTCTTGATATTGAACGGACACCGTGAACGACGAGCTATCTGAAGTGTTGGTCAGTCCGTTGAGGTTGCTGCTGTTGCCGGTGCAGGGCAGCTCATTCGTCAAGACATAACCATCGGTGGCGGCGGCCCGTATCTCGGCCACCATCGATTGCACTCCGCCCAACGCACCCTCGAGTTCACCGTTTCGACTCGTGGCATTGGAACCGAGCTGCAGTTGGCCGATCGCTCCGGTCATGATCGTGGCAGCGATGAGAGACAGAAGGACGGTCAGGACGACGGCCAGGCACAGCATCATCAGTCCCTGTTCAGCATGGAGTTCCGGACTTCGGGATTCCCCACCCAAAAGCCCTTGCAACGGTCCTCGGCGGAGGCCCGACTGACGAATAACGGCGCTCATAGCGCGGCGCTCCCGCAGAATTGGGCGTTCTGGTTAGTCGCACTCGAAGTTGTGTCGAGAGAGGTAATAGTGAACGAGGATTGGACTGCCGCTGCCTTGGTACCGCTTGGCGCCGTCAGGTTCATCGACAGCTGCCATGGAGTCGGGTACGCAGGATCGGACAGAGAAAATGGGGCGGTCGAGAGAGGTGTCGTCTCCAACCCGGATGCCATGACTTGCCATCCAGCAGTCGGGACCGATGCATTGGCGAGCCATGAGCGCTGTTGCAAATTCCCGGTTGACGTGTACTCCACTTGTGTGCAAGTAGGCTGGCCTTGCGTACTCTGCGTCGCTGGCAATTCGAATTTGACGAAATAGTCCGGGGGGCTGTTTGAGTCCGGCACCGGCGTGCCGATGTTGGTTGCATATCTGATCTCGCTGTCCAGTTGCATGAAGGCCAAAGTCACTTGCGAGCTGGCCTTATCCGTTCCTTGCACGCGTGATTGGGCGACATACGCCGAAGTCAGTGTGACGAACACGAGCATCGTCACAATGATCAGAAACGGCACGACGACCAGGACCTCTATGAACGTGAGGCCAGCCTCTCGCGCATCCCCGCGGCCCGGGAGCCGGCGGAGGCGCGGGGTACCATCCTTGGCCTCCCCCGCAGGTTGGGTCCATCCAGGGACAGGGTCAAGACGACCGCATTTTGCGGGCCGGACGTAGCCGCGATGAACGGTCCTCACAGGGTCTCAATCGGGGTGAAGCGCCTGCGCCCATAGGGCCAAAGGTCCCAAACTTGAGCACAGGATGCCGAACGGGTGGCCTAGAAGAGCCCCGCCCCGCCCGGTCAGAGGCGCTGCATGCTCCACTGGGTGATCAGAAGCCTCCCGCCCAGGACGGTCTCGCCCACGGTGATCGAGTAGCGGCCGGGGGCCCTGCCGCCGCTGACGGTGACGTCGTTTGTGAGCGTCACGCTGTCGATCCGGGTGCCCGTGGCGAACTCGACCAGGTCGAGCCCGCTCGTGTAACCCGGGTTCCGCGCCCCGATCAGCGGCGTCGGGGGCGCCACACCGGGGGCGACGTCGCTCCACCAGTCGAGGCGCTCCTGCATGAGCGAACGCACTCCGCCGATGTAGTCCTCCACGGCTGGTTTCTCCACCGTCAACGGGT
>DATHCF010000116.1:0-5757 GCA_035319705.1 Acidimicrobiales bacterium
CGCAGGCGTCCTGACGAGCCGCCGTCGTCGGCCACCGACACCACCGCGGTCACCGACGAGGCGAAGCGCCGCACCGCCAACAGCGTGGCGGCCAGGCCGTGGCCGCCACCGACCGCCACCACCCGGGGGCCACCCGGGGTCGGCGCGGTCACCGGTCCACGTCCCGATGCGAGACGGTGGCGTGCACCCCCCTGGCAGCCAGTCGCCGCGCCACCTCGTCGGCCAGGACCACAGAGCGGTGCCGGCCGCCGGTGCATCCCATGGCGATGGTCAGATACGACTTGCCCTCGGCCTCGAAGGCGGGGAGCAAGGTGACGAGCAGCTCCTCGACCTGGTCGAGAAACTGGGTGGTCTCCTCTTGGCCGAGCACGTATGCCCGCACCGGCTCGTCCAGACCCGAGTACGGGCGCAGCTCCTCGACCCAGTGGGGATTGGGGAGAAAGCGGCAATCGAAGACCAGATCGGCGTCGAGCGGGAGGCCCTGGGTGTAGCCGAACGACACCAACGACGTGTGCATCCCCTCGCCGGCCTCCTCGGGGAACAGGGCCAGCACCCGGGTGCGGAGCTGGTTCACGTTCATCGGACCGGTGTCGAGGACCACATCGGCTCGTTCACGAAGTGGACCGAGGAGCGCTCGTTCGTCTTCGATGGCCTCTTCCACCCCGGCGCCGGCGATCGGATGGCGGCGGCGGGTGCCCTCGTATCGCCGCACCAGCACGTCGCGCTGCGCGTCGAGGTACAGCACCCGCACGCGATGTCCCGCTTCGGCCAGGGCGGCGATGGCGGGCAGGACGTCGGCCACCTGGCTCCCCCCGCCGCGCCCGACCACCACGGCCACCCGTTCGTGGCTGTCTCCGGCACGCTCCAGCGCCGCGTCCAGCCGGCCGAGGAGCGACGGGGGCATATTGTCGATGACGTACCAGCCGGCGTCCTCCAGGGCGGCGGCCGCCGTGGACCGCCCGGCACCCGACATGCCGGCGATGACCAGATACTCGATCACTGCTTCCCATCCTCGCCCGGCCCGGCGCCGAGTGGGCCGATGCCCGCCCCCCGGCCTGCTCCGGCCAGCGCCGGCACCCGCACCGGCGGTGGGCCGGCTGGGGCGTGAAGGCGCTGGTAGACGGCTTCGGCCACCGCGTCGGGCAGCCACCCCAGGCTTCGAAGCTCCTCCATGGAGGCAGCGCGAACCGCCTTCACGCTGCCCATCTCGCGCAGCAGCCGGGCCCGGCGTGCCGGGCCCAGGCCGGGAATGCCCTCGAGGATGCTGGCCGTCATGCGCCGGCCTCGCAGACTGCGGTGATAGGCGATGGCGAAGCGGTGCGCCTCGTCGCGGATGCGCTGGAGGAGGAAGAGGGCCTCCGAGCCGCGGGGAATGCGAACCGGCTCGGACCGGCCGGGTACGTACACCTCCTCGAAACTCTTGGCCAGCGCCGCCACGGCGATCTCCCCGGAGAGGCCGAAGCGGTCCAGCACTCGGACGCCCACGTTCAGCTGGCCCTTGCCCCCGTCGAGGAGCAGCAATTGCGGTGGGTAGGCGAAGCGCCGGGCCCGGCGCCGCCCTTCCTCTCCGTCGTGTCCATCGTGGTCGGTTCCCGGCGCCGCCCGGCCAGCCACCAAGGCCGACAGGCGGCGGGTGAGGACCTCCTCCATGGCCGCGTAGTCGTCGTTGCCGGGAACGTCGCGGATGCGAAACCGCCGGTAGTCCGACTTGCGGGGCAGAGCGTCCTCCAACACCACTATCGAGCCCACGTAGTCGGTGCCCTGCAGGTGGCTCATGTCGTAGCACTCGATGCGCAGCGGAGCCTCGGCCAGACCCAGCTCGCCCTGCAGTGCATGCAGCGCACGCGTCCGGCTGTCGTGGTCCGATGCTCGCCGCAGGCGGTGCCGCGCCAGTTCCTCGACGGCGTTGCGGGCCACCGTCTCCATCAGGGCGCGCTTGCCACCGCGTCTCGGCACCCGCAGTTCGACCGGTCCCCCGCGGCGCTCGGCCAGCAGCCGCTCCCACGCTGCGGCGTCGTCGGGAAGCTCCGGCACAAGCACGGTGCGGGGCAGCGCCAGGGACTCCGGACCCTCGGCGGCCAGCACTGCGGGGTCGCCGGCACCCGAGGTCCATCCCGACGCGTCGATCGGCCGCCGGCGTCTCGTGGGCGGATCAGCCACCAGCTGACGGCCTGTCGCTGCTCCGTCGCCACCTTCTTCGCCGCCGCCACCTTCTTCGCCGCCGCCACCGGTTTGGCCGGTGGGTGACGCCGCCGCCACCGGCAGCTCGGCGTACAGCTCTTCCAGGACGCGCCCCACGAGCCGGGCAGTGGAGAGGTCCTCGACCTTGTCGACCACGAACGCCCTCCGTCCCACTACTCGGCCTCGGCGGACGTGGAACACGCACACGGCCGCCTCCAGGGGATCCTCGCTCACCCCCACCACGTCGATGTCCTCCGGCCGCTCGGTCACCACCTGCTGGCGTTCGCAGGCGTCGCGGAGCACGGCCAGCCGGTCCCGCAACCGTGCAGCGCGCTCGAAGTCGAGTGCATCCGCCGCCTCCTCCATCTCCACGATCAAGCGGCGCTCGACCTCGTCAGTGTCGCCGGAAAGGAAGTCCATGAGGTCCGTGACCATCCGGTCGTAGGTCGGATGGTCGATCGCCTCGATGCATGGTCCCGAGCAGCGCTCGATGTGGTAGAGCAGGCACGGACGGCCGAGGCGCTGGTGACGAGCCAGCTTGGCGTCGGAACAGGAGCGGACCTGGAAGGTCCGCAACAGCAGGTCCAGGGTGTCGCGGATGGCGCCGACATGCGCGTAGGGGCCGAAGTAGCGGATGCCCGGTCGCTTGCGTCCCCGGACGACGGCGGCACGCGGCCACTGCTCGGAGACGGTGACGGCCATGTACGGGTAGCTCTTGTCGTCGACCAGCCGGATGTTGAACCGGGGGCGGTGCTGCTTGATGAGGGCGTACTCGAGCAGGATGGCCTCGACCTCGTTGGCCACCTGGATCCACTCCACCCGGTCGGCGGCCCCCACCATCTGGGCCGTGCGTGCGGGGAGCCCGGCGGGGTCGCCGAAGTAATTGGCCAGGCGGCTGCGCAGCGACTTGGCCTTGCCCACGTACAGCACCCGGCCCTGTCCATCGAGGAACTGGTAGGAGCCGGGGGCATCGGGGATCGAGCCGGCCGTTGGGCGGGTGAGCACGTCTTCTACTGTGCCGTACCGGCCCGCAGGCCCGTGCCGTACCGGCCCGCAGGCCCCTCCGCTCCCTCATAATCGGCCTCGCCCGGTGCCTCTGCCCTAGACTGAACTGGAGCGCCGGCCTGGTACCCCGGCGTACATATCGCTCCGTGGCCGACAACCCCGCGGATGGGCGACCAGGCTGTCCCCGCCGGCCGCATGCGGAGCGCTCCCCGAAGGGGGTTCCATATGCTCCGCATCCAACGTGCCTTGCCGGACGGCTACGTCGGGACGCCCGCCGACGAGCTGGCCGCCCGCATCGCCGCCGCCAAGCAGGCGCTCGGCCGGCGATTGCTCGTCCTGGGCCACCACTATCAGCGCGATGAGGTCATGTGCTTCGCCGACGCCCGTGGCGACTCCTTCGGTCTTTCGCGTATCGCCGCCGAACGTAGGGATGCCGAGTTCGTCGTCTTCTGTGGTGTCCACTTCATGGCCGAATCGGCCGACATCCTCACCTCGGCGCGACAACAGGTGATCCTCCCGGACCTCAACGCCGGCTGCTCGATGGCCGACATGGCCGACGTGGAGTCGGTCGAGGAGGCGTGGGAGACCTTGGCCCGTGTCACCGACGTCGAGCGCGTGGTGCCGGTCACCTACATGAACTCCTCGGCGGCCCTGAAGGCATTCGTGGGCGCGCACGGTGGTGCGGTGTGCACCTCGTCCAACGCCGCTGCCGTGCTTCGCTGGGCGCTCGGGCCTCCGGGCCGAGCGGCAGGCGACGGCCGAGGAGACAAGGTTCTGTTCTTCCCCGACCAGCACCTCGGGCGCAACACGGGCTACGCCCTGGGCTACGGCGCCGACGACATGGCCGTATGGGACCCGCGTCGCCAGCAGGGTGGCCTCGACGAGGCCGCCGTCAAAGGGGCGTCACTGCTGCTGTGGAAGGGCCACTGCTCGGTGCACCAGCGCTTCCTGCCCGAGCACGTCACCGCCTTCCGCGCCGAGCACCCCGACGGCTTGGTGTTCGTCCATCCCGAGTGTGCGCACGAGGTGGTGGAGCTGGCCGACGTGGTCGGGTCGACGGACCGCATCATCCGGGCCGTGAACGACGCGCCGCCCGGTTCGGTGATCGGAGTGGCCACCGAGATCCATCTGGTGAAGCGGCTGGCAGACGAGCACCCGGACAAGACGGTGGTGTCGCTCGACCCGGTGGTCTGCCCGTGCTCCACCATGTTCCGCATCGACGCCGCCCACCTGTGCTGGGTGCTCGAGTCCCTGGTGGCGGGGGTTGTGGTCAACCGCATCACCGTCGACGAGGAGACCGCCCGCTGGGCCAGGGTGTCGCTGGAGCGGATGCTGTCCATCACCTGATCCACTGGGCCGGTCCCAGGGGGCGCTGCGCCTCCGAGTGGTCCCCGGCGACCAGGCCACCCTCTCCCGCCGCAGCTGTCGCAGCTGTCGCAGCTGTCGCCGCTCGTGCGCGTCACACCGTTATGTTTCAGTGCACCTCATGGAATTGCAGGCCGTAGCGGAGGCCATCGAGGCCCTGGTGGCCTGTGACCCGAGACGCCTCTCCGACGCCGCGTCGATCCTCGAGCTGCAGCGCCAGCTCAATCGCCTCGAGGCCTTTACGGCCGAAGCGAGCGCCTGTTTCGAGACCTCGGGTGATTGGGCCGCCGACGGGGCCAAGAGCGCGGCCGCCTGGCTCGCCACCAGAACACGCCTGCCCAAGCGCACGGTGCGCCGTCATCTTCGTCTGGGCACGACGGCCCGCCAGTTGCCGGCCACCGAGGCGGCCTGGCTGAGTGGGGAGATCGGAGGGACTCATGTGGCCGCCATCTCCTCTTTCCACCACGGGCCACTGGCCGAGGTTCTCGAGCGCGACGAGGGGCTGCTGGTGGACAACGCCCGCCGCATGCGCTTCTCGGCCTTCGACAAGACCCTTCGGTACTGGGCGCAATGCGCGGACCCCCGTGTGGCAGAGGCGGACTTCGAATCCCTGAAAGAGCGCCGGGAGGTGTACCTGAGCTCGAGCTTCGAGGGCCTCTTCCTGGGCAAGATCACCTTGGACCCCATCGGGGGATCGATCGTCGACGGTGAGCTCAGACGGCTGGAGGACGAGCTGTTCGAAACCGAGTGGGCGGAAACGAAGAACCGCCTCGGCAGGGACCCCACCATGGCCGACCTCGAGCGCAGCCCCGCCCAACGCCGGGCGGATGCCCTCGTGGAAATGGCGTCACGGTCGGCCTCGAGCCGGGCCGGGGCGCGTCGGCCCCAACCACTGTTCTCCGTGTTCGTGGGCTACGAGGTGCTTTGCGAGCTCGCCAATGGCACGGTGATCCCACCCGGGTCGCTCGTGCCGTGGCTGGACACCGCCGAGTTCGAGCGAGTGGTCTTCTCCCCGCCCAACCGTGTGGAGGTCTCCGAGCGGGCTCGGCTGTTCACGGGATCCACCCGGCGGGCGATCGAGCTCAGGGATCGGACGTGCACCCATCCTTACTGCGAGGTTCCCGCCGAGCTGTGCCAAGTCGACCACATCGTCCCGTTCTCCGAGGGCGGGCTCACCACCCAGGAGAACGGCCGGCTGCTGTGCGG
>DATHCF010000117.1:0-5562 GCA_035319705.1 Acidimicrobiales bacterium
TGCGGGCGGGCCTACAACCCCCGCTTTCTCTTCAGCTGGCCCAGCGCCCGCTCGGCGGTCATGGGCCCGGCGCAGCTGGCCGGGGTGCTGTCCATCGTGGCCCGTCAGGGGGCGCAGTCCAGGGGCGAGGCCTTCGACGAAGAGGCCGACGCGGCGATGCGCAACGCGGTGGAATCCCAGATCGAGCAGGAGTCCTTGCCGCTTTTTCTCTCCGGTCTGGTGTACGACGACGGCATCCTCGATCCGCGCGACACCCGCCACGCGCTCGGCATGTGCCTGTCGGTCATCGACAACACCGCGGTGCACGGGACGCGCGGCTACGGCGTCTTCCGGATGTGAGTTGAGGCGGAGCGCCCGGTGATCGGGAAGCTGCTGGTGGCCAACCGTGCGGAGATCGCTCGGCGCATCATGCGCAGCGCCCATGCCATGGGCATCGCCTGTGTGGCAGTGGCCTCTGATCCCGACATGGGACTGCCCCACGTGGCGGAGGCCGACGAGGTGGTCCGCCTCCCGGGATCGGCGCCCGCCGACACCTACCTCCGCAGCGACCTGC
This sequence comes from Acidimicrobiales bacterium, assembly GCA_035319705.1. Classification (GTDB taxonomy): domain Bacteria; phylum Actinomycetota; class Acidimicrobiia; order Acidimicrobiales; family UBA8190; genus UBA8190. The sequence continues at coordinate 554 of DATHCF010000117.1, forward strand.
TGGTGGAGGCCGCCCTGCGTGCCGGCGCCGACGCCGTACATCCGGGGTACGGCTTTCTCTCCGAGAACGCCGCCTTCGCCCGCGCCTGCACCGAGGCCGGGCTCACCTTCGTGGGGCCGCCGGTCGAGGTGATCGAGGCCATGGGCTCGAAGCTCACGGCCAAGGCCACCATGGACGGCGCCGGCGTGCCGGTGCTGCCGACCGTGGAGGTGCCGGGCTCGGCCACCTCGGGTGGGGAGGTCGACCCGGCGGTGGCCGGCGCCGTGGCGGCACTCGAGTGGCCGGTGCTGGTCAAGGCGTCGGCCGGTGGTGGTGGACGTGGAATGCGCATCGTGCACGAGCCGGCCGCCCTGGCCGAGGCGCTCGCCTCCGCCGGGCGCGAGGCGGCTTCGGCGTTCGGCGACGACACGGTCTTCGTCGAGCCCTACGTCAAAAGCGCCCGCCACGTCGAGATCCAGATCCTGGGAGACAGCCACGGCACGGTCGTGCATCTGTTCGAGCGAGAGTGCTCGATCCAGCGCCGGCACCAGAAGATCGTGGAGGAGTCGCCCTCGCCCGCCGTGGACGAGACCCTGCGTGCCGCCATGGGCAGCGCGGCGGTGACCGCGGCGCAGGCGATCGGCTACGTCAACGCCGGGACCGTCGAGTTCCTGCTGCTGCCCGACGGCCGGTTCGCCTTTCTGGAGGTCAATACCCGGTTGCAGGTGGAGCACCCGGTGACCGAGTTGGTGACCGGGCTCGACCTCGTCCGCCTGCAGCTGCTCGTGTCCGAGGGCCGGCCTCTGCCCGCCAAGGTGCACGAGGCCTCGCTGAACGGCCACGCCATCGAGGTCCGGCTGTACGCGGAGGACCCGACCCGCAGTTGGCGGCCCTCGGTGGGGACGTTGCACCGCTTCACCGGCGGCGAAGGCAGGCGGCTGCGCGTCGACAGTGGCGTGACCAGCGGCTCGGTGGTGAGCCCCTACTACGACCCGATGCTGGCCAAGATGATCGCCCACGCCCCGACGCGCCACGAAGCCGCCCGGATGCTGGCGGGAGCGCTGGCCGGTGCCGAGATCCACGGGCTCACCACCAATCGCGACCTGCTCGTGCGCATCCTGCGCCATCCCGAATTCCTGGCGGGCCGGGTCGACACCGGCTTCCTGGAGCGTCACGACCCGGCCCAGCTCGGGCGTCCGCTGGCCGATCGGGCCACCGGCGAGCTGCACGCGGTGGCGGCGGCGCTGGCGGCGCAAGCCCGACGCCGGGCCCAAGCGCCGGTGCTGCGGCCGATGCCGAGCGGCTGGCGCAACAACCCGGCGGGCCCGCAGCAGGCGCAGTTCCGCCGCGACGGCGAGGTGATCGAGGTGGCGTACCGCTTCGACCGCTCCGGCCGCTGCCGGGAGATCTCGGTGGACGGCGCGGCCCGACCGGACGTCGTGGTGGACGGCGCCACGCCGGAGCTCGTACAGCTGACGGTCGGTGGCACCGGACGGCGTTACCGCGTGCACGAGGTAGGCGACGTCGCCTACGTGGACGGGCCCGACGGCTCGAGCGCGCTCGAGGCGGTCGAGCGCTTCCCCCTGCCGGGCTCACAGCTCGAAACCGGTTCGCTGGTGGCGCCGCTTCCGGGGACGGTGGTGAAGGTGCACGTGGCGGCGGGCGACTCGGTGAAGGCCGGCGACACCCTGCTGGCCATCGAGGCCATGAAGATGGAGCACGAGGTGCTCGCCCCGGTGTCGGGCACGGTGGCCGAGGTGCACGTCTCGGGCGGCGAGCAGGTCGATGCCGGACGGCTCCTGGTGGTGGTGCACGAGGAGCTGGTGGTAAAGGAGGAGACGGTATGAGACAGCCTGCCGGCGTCTCCGGCGTGCTGCGGGTGGCCAACTGCTCCGGTTTCTACGGGGACCGCCTGGCGGCGGCGGCGGAAATGGTGCGGGGCGGGCCCATCGACGTCCTCACCGGTGACTACCTGGCCGAGCTGACCATGCTGATCCTGGCCAAGAGCCGCAGCCGCGACCCGTCGGCCGGGTACGCCGCCACCTTCTACCGTCAGATGGAGCAGGTGCTCGGGACCTGCGTCGAGCGCGGCATCAAGGTGGTGTCGAACGCCGGCGGGTTGAACCCCGCCGGGTTGGCGGCCCGGCTGCGCCAGCTGGCGGACGAGCTCGGGGTCGAGGTGTCGGTGGCGCACGTCGAGGGCGACGACGTCATGGAGACCCTGCGGCGCCTGCAGGCCGGCGGGCATCCGCTCAACCACATGGACACCGGACTGCCGCTCGCCGGGGCCGGCGGGCAGCTCGTGAGCGCCAACGCCTATCTCGGTGGCTTCGCCGTGGCCGAGGCCCTGCGCGGCGGAGCCGACGTGGTCGTCACCGGGCGCATCACCGACGCCGCGCTGGTGGTGGGCCCCGCCGCCTGGCGATTCGGGTGGGACCGCACCGACTTCGACGCCCTGGCCGGGGCGGTGGTGGCCGGGCACGTGATCGAGTGCGGGGCCCAGGCCACCGGTGGGAACTACGCCTTCTTCACCGAGGTGCCGGGCCTCGAACACCCGGGCTTTCCCGTCGCCGAGGTCGAAGCCGACGGCTCGAGCGTCATCACCAAGCATCCCGGCACCGGCGGCCAGGTGTCGGTCGGCACGGTGACCGCTCAGCTGCTCTACGAGATCGGGGGCCCGCTGTACGTCAACCCGGACGTGGTGGCGGACTTCTCGACCATCCGTCTCGAGCAGCTCGGCCCCGACCGGGTGCGCATCTCCGGTGTGCGCGGCTCGCCCCCGCCGGCGCAGGCCAAGGTGGCGGTGAACCTTTTCGGCGGCTTCCGCAACGCCATGACCTTCGTGCTCACCGGACTCGACATCGAGGAGAAGGCCGAGCTGGTCAGGCGCAGCCTGGAAAAGCGCTTCGGCGACGACGGGCCGGCCGAGCTCGACATCCGGCTGGTGCGCAGCGACCACCCTGATGCGCCGAGCAACGACGAGGCCTCGGCCCAGCTGAAGGTGGTGGCCAAGGACCCCGACGGCGAGCGAGTCGGCCGACGCTTCTCGGGGGCGGTGACCGAGCTGGCGCTGGCCAACTATCCGGGGCTGTACCTCACCGCACCACCCGGCGAGGCGAGCGCCTACGGCGTGTACTGGCCCACGCTCATCCCGGCCGACGCCGTCGAGCAGGTGGTGGTGGCCGGCGACGGAAGCCGGGTGACGCTCCCGCTGTCGCCGCCGGTCACGGCGGAGAGCACCGAGGTGCACGGAACCCCCGTGCGCCGCGCACCCGCCCAAGCCGGCGTCAGCGTGGCCGGACCCACCCGAAGGGTGCCCCTCGGCACCGTGCTCGGGGCGCGCTCGGGCGACAAAGGAGGCAACGCCAACGTCGGGCTCTGGGCCCGCAGCGGGCCCGCCTACGGCTGGATGGCCGGATACCTGACGTCGTCCCGGTTCCGGGGGCTGTTCACCGAGGCGGAGAACCTCGAGGTCGACCGCTTCGAATTTCCGAACCTGTGGGCGCTCAACTTCGTGGTCCACGGACTCCTGGGCGAAGGTGTGGCGTCCTCGACCCGGCCGGACCCGCAAGCAAAGAGCCTGGGCGAGTACCTGCGGTCGCGTGTGGTCGAGGTCCCCCAGCAGCTGCTGGCCGACGCCCCGCCGAGAGCCGACTCCGGCGCACCGGTCTGAGACGACCGGCACGACCGGACCGCCGAGCGAGAGAGAACGAGGAGCAGAAGTGGACTTCACCGAGAGCGAGGAGCAGCAGCTTCTGCGCCAGGCAGTGGCCGCCGTCGCCTCCAAGTACGGACACGACTACTACGTCCGCTGCGCCCGCAGCGGGACCAAGACCGTCGAGCTGTGGGAGGAGCTGGGCGCCAGCGGATATCTGGGGGTGAACGTCGCCGAGACCTACGGCGGTGGCGGCATGGGCATCGCCGAGCTGGCCATCGTGCTCGAGGAGATCAGCGCCCAAGGGTGTCCGCTGCTGCTCATGGTGGTGTCCCCCGCCATCTGCGCCACCATCATCGCCCGTTTCGGCACCGAGGAGCAGCGCAAGCAGTGGCTGCCGGGTTTCGCCACCGGCGAGCTCAAGATGGCCTTCGCCATCACCGAGCCCGACGCCGGGTCCAATTCCCACAACATCTCGACCACCGCCACCCGCGACGGCGACGTGTATCGCCTGAAGGGCAGCAAGTACTACATCTCCGGAGTGGACGAGGCGACGGCCATGTTGGTGGTGGTGCGCACCGGCACCGACGAGAAGGGCCGAGCCAAGCTGTCGCTGTTGGTCGTCGACACCGACGACCCGCGTCTGACGAAGACCGTCATCCCGGTGGAGATCGTCGCTCCCGAAAAGCAGTTCACGCTGTTCTTCGACGACGTGGAGGTCCCCGCCGATCATCTGGTGGGCACCGAAGGAGACGGCCTGCGCCAGGTCTTCCTCGGGCTCAACCCCGAGCGCATCATGTCGGCGGCACTGGCCAACGGCATCGGCCGCTACGCGCTCGGCAAGGCCGCCGCCTACGCCCGGGAGCGCAATGTGTGGGGAACCCCCATCGGACGGCACCAAGGACTGGCGCACCCGCTGGCCAAGGCCAAGATCGAGGTCGAGTTGGCCCGGCTCATGACGCAAAAGGCGGCCTGGGCCTACGACGCCGGGGCCGACGCCGGCGAGGCGGCCAACATGGCCAAGTACGCGGCGGGCGAAGCGTCGCTCGCCGCCCTGGACCAGGCCATCCAGACCTTCGGCGGCAACGGCATGGCCTCGGAGTACGGCTTGGCCGACATGTGGGGGGCGGCCCGGCTCATCCGCACCGCCCCGGTCAGCCGGGAGATGATCCTCAACTTCGTCGCCCAGCACAGCCTGCAGCTGCCCAAGTCGTACTGATCGGCGGCATGGCCGGTGGCCCCGGGGCCGTCAGGTGGTGGTGAGCGTCCAGGTCAGGGTGACGGTGATGGTCTGGTTGCAGTAGGTGGAGCACGTGGAGTCACCCGCCGGCAGACCGCTGATGGTGAACTTGTACCAGGTGCTCGTGACCGGGCT
>DATHCF010000118.1:0-3263 GCA_035319705.1 Acidimicrobiales bacterium
GAGACGGACGCGCAGTACAAGCGTCTGCTCGATGTGGCGCTCGATCCGGCGAACGCGGGCGCACTCAGGGTGGGAGTGGCCAGCCACAACCTGTTCGAGCTCTCCTGGGCGGCCACCGTCGCCGAAGAGCGCGGGCAGATCGAACGCGTGGACTTCGAGATGCTCGAGGGCATGACGCCGGCAACAGCCGAAGTGGTGGCGTCGCGCCTTGGCGGGCTGCGTCTCTACGCCCCCATCGTGCAGCTGACGGAGCTCGAGTCGGCCATCGCCTACCTGGTCCGGCGCCTGGACGAGAACAGCGCGCCGGAGAACTTCCTGGCCCACCAGTTCGACATGACTGTCGGATCGGCGTCGTGGCAACAGGAGGCGGCGAGATTCCGCCACTCGGTGGGCGACAGGTGGCTGCAGCCGGTGCGCACCCGCCGCAAACAGAACAGAGAGAACGACGTGCCGCAGCCGGCCGGTACTCGATTCGAGAACGAGCCCGACACCGACTTCGTCCTCCCCGCCAACCGCCGCTGGGCCGAGGCGCACCTCGAGAGCGTCGGGAGGGAGGGGCTTCCCGACTATCGGCCGGTCATCGGCGGCGGGGAATGGGAGGGGGCTGCCCGGGAGCGGGGAATCGATCCGGGTCGCCCGGGCAGCGCCCTCTACCGGTGGCTCTCGGCCGATGTCACCGCCGTCGAGGCCGCGGTGGTGGCTGCCAAGGCCGGACGCCAAGCCTGGGCTGCGACCCCCCCGGGCGAGCGCCGCGCTGTGCTGTTGGGCGCGGCCGACTCGCTCGTCCGCCGGCGCGGCCGCCTGCTGGCGGTGATGGCGTACGACGCCGGCAAGACCCTACGCGAGGGCGATCCCGAGGTTTCCGAAGCCATCGACTTCGCCCGCTACTACGCCGAGACGACACCGAGCGACCCGCAATTCCGGCCCCTTGGCACGGTTGTCGTCACCTCCCCCTGGAACTTCCCCCTCTCGATCCCTGCCGGCGGAGTGCTGGCTGCCCTGGCCGCCGGCAACGCCGTCATCCTCAAGCCGTCCTCTGACACCGTCGCCGTCGCTGCCGAGCTGGTGCAGGCGCTGTGGGAGGGCGGCATTCCGCAGTCGGCGCTCCATTTCGTCCCGAGCCGGGACCGTGAGGCGGGCCGCCGGCTCATCACGCACCTCGACGTCGACGCCGTCGTGCTCACGGGGTCGTTCGAGACCGCCCGGATGTTCCTCGGATGGCGGGCGACACTGCGGCTCCACGCCGAGACGAGTGGCAAGAACGCCATTGTCGTCACGGCGACCGCCGACATGGACGAGGCCATCGCCGACCTGGTGAAGTCCGCCTTCGGCCACGCCGGGCAGAAGTGCTCGGCTGCCAGCCTCGGAATCGTCGAGGCTCCCGTCTACGACGACGAGCGGTTCCGCCGCCGACTGGCCGACGCCGTGAAGACACTCAAGCCGGGCCCGGGCTGGGATGTCTCGTCCTCCATGGGCCCGCTCATCCGGCCGCCCGACGCCGTCCTGGAGAAGGGACTCACGGAGCTCGGTCCCGGAGAGGAGTGGCTCGTCGAACCGGTTGCGCTCGACGAACGGCGGTATCTGTGGCGACCTGGCGTGCGTCTCGGTGTGTGGCCCGGATCCTGGTACCACCAGACCGAATGTTTCGGCCCGGTCCTGGGGCTCATGCGGGCGAGGGACCTCGACGAAGCCATCGCCTGGCAGAACGAAACGCCGTTCGGGCTCACGGCGGGAATCCATGCACTCGACCCTGCCGAGATCGAACGGTGGCGGGAGCAGGTCGAGGCGGGGAACCTGTATGTGAACAGGGGGATCACCGGTGCCATCGTCCTCCGGCAGGCCTTCGGCGGGTGGAAGCGATCGGTGGTCGGACCAGGTGCGAAGGCCGGCGGTCCGAACTACGCCGCGAGCCTCGGTGAGTGGGCTGCTGCCGGAGAAGAGGACCGGTCCGCCTACCAGGCGGGGTGCCACCGGGCGTGGGAGGAGATGCGCAGGGCGGTCGACGAGAGCGGGCTCGTGGCCGAGTCCAACGTGTTTCGCTACCGGGCCCTCCGCACGGCGATCGTCTGTCGAGGCGAGGCGGTGCCCGACTCGTCGCTGTCTCTCGCCCTCGTTGCCGCCGCGGTGGCCGGCACAGAAGTGGCCGTCGTGTCGCCGTCCGAGCTCGGTGCCGGAGCCGTCGCAGGCCGGCACGTCGACAAGGTCAGGCTTCTCGGCGCCGTCGATGACGAGGTGCGGCTCGCCGCCATCGACGCCGGCATGTGGGTGGACGACACGCCCGTGGCCGAAGACCCTCGGCGCGAGATGCTGCGCTGGGCACGCGAGCAGGCGGTGAGCGAGAGCCGGCATCGGCACGGGAACGTCACGCCGCGCCGGCCCGGGCTCGCCGGATGGCCGCCGCCCGCTACGCCTGCGTAGTGCCTCGAGGTGAGCCGCTCAGTTCGACCTGCCGCCCGGACCAGCCTCGGCCTGATGCTCCGTCATCGCCGCGCCGCGGCCCGTTCCACCTCGTCCTGAAGCTCCTTGGCGCGAGCCCGCATGCGCTTGGCCTTCTGCGCCCGCTCGTCGCGGAATGCCTGAACCCTGGCCAGGATGTCGTCGAGCTGGGCGAGCAGCCGGGTGTTGGCGGTGATGGCGTCGTCGATCAGCCGCAGCTGGAGCTCCGGACGGGCGCTGGCGTGGTAGGCGCTTCGCAGCTCGTCCAGGACGTCGTCGGTGTCGAGAACGGCTCTGATCTCCGAAAGGGAGAATCCCAGCAGCTCCTGGAGCTCTTTGATGCGCTTGGCGCGCGACAGATCCGCGGGCAGGTAGAGCCGTTGGTAGCCCTGGTGATGACCACTCGGCGCCAGGAGGCCGATCTCCTGCCAATAGCGCAGTGTGCGGGTGCTCACGCCGCACTGCTCGGCCGCCTCCCCGATGCGCATCGCTTCCGACGCCTTGTGCCTTTCGCTTTCGGCCACCCGGACACTCACGTGGGTCGATGCTAGTTTTCCAATACCTTTACGTCAACGGAAAGAAGGTGTGCCGCCCTGGATCAGAACGGCCAGGAACAGGAGTCCCGGCCCGGCCACTACAAGTGGATCGTCCTGTCCAACACGACCCTGGGCAGCTTCATGGCCGTGCTCGACTCCACCATCATGCTCATCGCCCTGCCGGCCATCTTCCGCGGCATCCACATCGACCCGCTGCAACCGGGAAACAGCTTCTACCTGCTGTGGATGATCCTGAGTTTCATGATCGTCACCAGCGTGCTCGTGGTCGGG
>DATHCF010000119.1:0-32959 GCA_035319705.1 Acidimicrobiales bacterium
GCCGTGGTGCTCTTGCGCTGACCGAAACTCTCGCCAGTTACGCTCACCATCTTCTCCGCCGCCTGGGTACTGGTCCTCACCAGTTGCTCTGTCATCTTGAAACCGGCGTCGATGATCTTGCGCCGAGGGCCGTCCTCGCCCCCGTGGGGAAAGAATCCATCTACGGTGTCGACGAACTTCCGTACTGCCTCAAGAGCAGATTCAGCTGAGTCTCGCACCGACTCTACGATCCTGTTGGCAGCCTCGGTAGGACCGCCCTCCGCGTTGGTCATGTTGGAGCCCTCCCTCGGGTCCTCGGTCAGAACCAGGCTGGCAGTACCCTGCCCTGGGGTAAAAGGGGCTTTGGTCCCATGCTCAGGCGTGGCGGCTCCGAGCCTTCCTTTCCAAGGGGCGCTCGGTCCATGCCAGTCGCCTGGCGACGATGACTGGCGCCCTTGGGGGACCGGGGTGACGAAGACAGGGGCTACCGGCTCGAGGCAGGGGGTCGGTCCTCACCTTCACCCGATTGTTGGTTGACGTTGGGCGGCGCCAGGAGCAGGCTCAGTAGCGATGCACATTGAAAGCTTCACGTTCGGCTCAATCCGCATCGACGGCAGGACCTACGATCACGACGTCGTTATCGACCGAGGAACGGTTCAAAAGCGGAAGAAGAAAGCTTCTCGATCGCTTCGGGCTGCCTACGGCCATACGCCATTGACTGTCTCCGAGAACATCCCGTGGGATTGTCATCGTCTGGTCGTCGGAACCGGAGCACAAGGCGCCCTCCCGCTGGTTCCCGAGCTGCGGCGAGAGGCCGAGACGCGGGGGATCGAATTGGTAGCTCTGCCAACGGCCGATGCGATTGCTCTGCTGGAGAACAACCCGAAGGATGCCAACGCTGTCCTGCACGTGACTTGCTGAGCGACAGCTTCAACGGACAGCCGAAATCCACCCTGCGGCCAGTCGAAGACCGCCAGCTCGGTGGGTTATCTTCGGGGCTGCTGAGAGGGCCCGGCATCCCGGAACGGCCGGGCGGACAGTCGCGGGAAGAGCCACCCCTCGAGGACGGTGTCCCGCCACGAGTCGCTGAGATGGTCGGCGAAGTGGTACACGGACCTCAGCACTCGGCTGGAGGGGTAGCGCGCGAACAGTGGATGCGGGCGGGTGGGCGAGGACCTGGCCCACATGGCCATTCGCAGGGCCAACACACTCGGGCCGTCGCTGTGCCAGGGCCACATGAAGTCGGCGAAGGGCGACGTTCGGTGCCGGTACGCCTTCTCCGGGAGCCGTTCGAGGAGGTTGACCACCTCCGGACTTCCCTCGTGCTCGTGCGAGCTGAAGCTCTCGATCAAGGACGCGACGATCTGCTCGGCCTCGGCGTGGTGAAGCCGAAACACGTCCGAGGCCGGCAAGCCGCGGCTCAACGCCTTCCAGGCCATGAGCAGCTCCGCTCTGTGCCGGCACCCCTGTCGGAGTCGTTCGGCCGGGCCCACCCCGCCGGGTACCGCCGCCACCAGCGGGCACAGGACGCCGCCGAGGACCGAGTCGTGGATGGTGATCGCCGCGCTCAGCCGGTGGACGACCTCGGCTCGCTGGAGGTCGCCTTCGGCCGATCGCAGCTGATCGATGAGAACGTCCACGGTGGCGTCGTAGCCGCTGAGCAGGCTGCCCACCGTCAGCGGTGCCTTGGTGGCCTCGTCCTCGAGCTCCTCCACCTGCTCTGTCCGAGGCGAGCGGGGCTCCGCCTCCGACCAGCCGTGATGGGTGTCCACCCAGTCGGCGATCCGGTCCCGCCAGCGATAGACCGAGTCCAGCAAGGCCGATCCCGGATGAGCCGAGGTGGCGCGGTGGATTCTGGTCGGGGCTCGCCGGGTCTCGATCGCCATCCTGGCGGCAACGACATCGGGGTCGACACTGGCCGTTGCCGACGAGAGGACGTCGCCCAGCTCATCCGTCTCGTCGTGGATGTGCGCCTCGAAGCTGCGCTCCAGGCCTTCGAGTATCCCTTCGATCTCCTCCCCGGACGCCGCGTAGACGTTGCGGGCCGCAACCCCCTTGGTCAGGGACTCGAAGCGCCGGAGGAGCTCCGCTCGCTCCCGGCACCCCTGCCGCATGCGCTCGGCCAGGGATGATCCGCCCGAGAGGTTCTCGAGCAGCGGGCACAGGACCGAGTCGAGGACCGCGTCGTGCACGGCGACGGAGGGCAGCAGGCGGTTGTGCAGCGCACGTACGCGGTCGGTCCCGGTCGTCGTCGCCAGGGCGGAGCTGAGCGACTCCTGCACCTCGTTGTCGTATCCGGCTAGGAGTTCTCTCAGCGGGACTTGCCCGCCCTGCTTCCCGGTGACCTGCATCATGTGACCGGTCCTCCAATCCCGTCCGCACCGCGGAACATGTACTTCCAGCGTGCGTCCCCAAGCCCGGAGCCGTTAGGGCCTAACGACCACAGTCGGGTCGTTAGGCAGGAGTACGGTGCCCGGCAAAGGTTGGAGGTCCGGCATCGTGGGAGCCAACAGATGAGGGCGCCGAGGACCACGAGCAGTCGGAACCCGGCGACCTCGGCTCCGACGCCCCAGCCGCAGGCGGCCAGAGGTGTGGAGGTGGGCGGTCGCGCATCACGGTTGGATCGCGGGGTCAGGCGCCCAAGATGGCGATCCCGAAGGGGGTTCCGAAACCTCCGATGACGCTGGCGACGACGAGCATGGACAGCACCGACACTCCGCGGAGCGCTACCGAGACGGACAGCAACTTCGACGAGTTCCGCCTCCGCCCTGTTCGCGGTCGCGTCAACTGGAAGAGGTCGTACTACGACCGCCTGCGTGCACAGGTCGACGACTTTGTGGCCGGAAGAGCAGAGGAAGGCGGGTGGCCGGGCGGTCCACTGGCTGACTCTTCGAGGGGGTCCGTCCGGGACCTTGGACCCTGTTACGGGCGTGAGTGATGTCGTTCCATATGACTTGGTCCACGAGATGGAAGAGGGAGCCGAAAGGCTGAGAGGCTGAGGCAGTGACTCAGCGACCCCCAGAACCTGATCCGGACAATGCCGGCGAAGGAAGACCGTCTGGTGGGCCACTTCTGACAGGCGATCGCTGTCCGCCTGCCTTCGCGCGCAACAGGTGCCCCTAAGGAACATGGGAGCGACCGAAGGAGGTGCAGACGTGGCGTTTGCCGACCGTGCCGACGCCGGACGTCGGCTCCTCAGACTGCTGGAGCACTTGCGCGGCGCAGACGCGGTTATCGTGGGGCTCCCTCGGGGCGGTGTACCGGTTGCCTTCGAGATCGCCCGGGCCCTCGGTGCGCCGCTCGATGTGATCGTGGTGCGGAAGCTGGGTGTTCCCTTCCAGCCAGAGCTCGGCATGGGAGCCATCGGCGAAGGCGGGGCCAGAGTCATCAACGAGCAGGTCGTCCGCACAGCGGGCATTTCGGCCGAAGCCGTCGCCGAGGTCGAGGCGCACGAGCGGGCTGTCCTCGAGCGGCGAGTGGCGCGGTTCCGGGGAGGCCGGGCGCCCATGCCCCTGCAGGGCCGCACGGTAGTCGTCGTCGACGACGGTATCGCCACCGGGTCGACTGCCCGGGCCGCCTGCCAGGTGGCCCGGGCCCAGGGCGCCGCCCGGGTGATCCTGGCCGTCCCGGTGGCCCCTCCCCAGTCGGTCACCGCCCTGCGCCGCGACGCGGATGAGGTGGTCTGCGTCGAGATGCCCTCGTGGTTCTTCGCCATCGGCGAGTTCTACGACGATTTCACCCAGACCAGTGACGAGGAGGTGATCGAGTTGCTGAAGCGCGCTTCGGAGGGATTCCCTGAGCCCACCATGTCCGCCCCCGCGGCCGTCGAGGTCGGGGGGCGGGCCGATCCGCTGCTCCGCGACGACGAGGTAGAAGTGCGGGCCGGAGCCATCTGCCTGTCCGGGCACCTCACTCTGCCCGAGGAGCCGAAGGGCGTCGTCGTCTTCGCCCACGGGAGCGGCAGCAGCCGTCACAGCCCGCGCAACCGCTTCGTGGCCTCGGTGCTCAACCGTGACGGCCTCGGGACACTCTTGTTCGACCTTCTCACTGCCGACGAGGAGCTCGACCGGCGCAACGTCTTCGACATCGGGCTGCTCGGTCAGCGGCTGGTCGAGGTGACGCTCTGGCTCCGCTCCGAGCCGCTGTCGACCTCGCTCCCGCTGGGTTACTTCGGCGCCAGCACCGGAGCGGCCGCCGCGCTGTGGGCCGCCGCCGGGGCCGGGGTCGACATCGCGGCGGTCGTCTCCCGGGGAGGCCGCCCCGATCTGGCCGCCGGCCGGCTGGCGCTCGTCACCGCCCCGACGCTGCTCATCGTCGGAGGTGACGACGACGTCGTGCTGCAGCTGAATCACCAGGCCGAAGCTCAGCTCCGGTGCGAAAAACGCCTCGAGGTCGTCCCCGGAGCCACCCACCTCTTCGAGGAGCCCGGCGCCCTGGAGGCGGTGGCCGCCTTGGCGAGCAGCTGGTTCACGGGGCATATGGCCTGGGTGCCGACGTGAGCGACGTAGAGGAGTGGCTCCAGGAACACGAGGCGGAGCTCGCCGGTATCGCCCACGAGCTCGACGACTCGAGCGCTCTCGTGCGCTGTGCCGCCGTGTTCGCCCTGGCCGGAATGAAGGATGCCGAGATCCTTCAGCAGCTCCGAGAGCTCCTCCACTGGCTCGACGGCCAGGCCGATCCCCTGGTTCGGGCGCAGCGGACGCTCAAAGCGGTCCGTCGCCTCGTCCCCTCGACACAGACCACCCATTGAGAAGGGAGGAGCGCTCTCGGACAGCGCTTCGTGGTGCCCATGTCCTCGAAGTGGCCAGATGGCACAGCAGGACCGTTCGCATGCGTCCGGCAGTGCGGGGAAAGGCGGTATTGCATCGATACGCGCGCGCCACTTATTCGTGCACCGCTCGCGATTGGCCGCGTTCTCTGCGCACGGCACCCAGGAAGGCGACAAACCGCTCGCTCGCCTCCTCGGCAGCCGAACCAACACAGAACGACGGGCGTGGGATTGTCCCTTCCGCCACCAGGGTGGCAAGGTCCGCCAGTGCATCCTCCAGGCGGGTCATTCGTTCGCTCAGATCGTCCATGATGCGGGCCTCCTTGGTAGCGCCCAAGACTTGTGTCAAATGCTGCGAGGCAAGAGCAGCCCCCTCTTCGCTCTGCATGGAGTGAAAGGCTGACTGTGTGTTTTTTGCTCGCTATGGCATACGCACGGATTGGACCCTCATGACAATTGGTCGAGGCGCTCACGTGCAGCAGAGATGGAAAGTTCAAGCCGTGCTCGCGCGATCTCACTGGAGCGAGAATCCGCAAGCGGGGCGATGCGCGCCAGCTGTCGACATCTGACCAACTCTTCTGCGACTCTGATCGCCTCTCTGACGACCGATAGGAAGCGGTCGTGCAGAGTGCACTCAAGAGGCATTGCGAACAGCGCTTCGATCCCGTCGACGGGCGGTGAGTTCGAGTACTGATCGTCGGCACAGACCCGTTCGTACCAGGCAACGAGTCCCCGAAACTGCCTTTGCTGCTCTTCCGACTGGGCGCTCAGAGGCAAGGGTCTGACGAAACGGTTCCAGCGCTGAATGCTCGCCAGAGCGAGAGACTCAAGTTGGTGTCTCCGTCCGACTGGTTGAGGACGCCCCTGTATTTCTGTCGACATCATGTCTTCCAACCCCTTAGTACGATACCGTACGGAGCAGTCTCCCGGCCGGCTAGGGCTGAAGGTCACACAACCGGGCATTCCGCCGCCGAGCCTGGAGATGGCTCGACGACCAGGTCACGACCGTTTTCTCAACGATTCCTCCGGCGCGCGTCTCTTCTTCGCGGCCGATGGACCCGGGTGTCGATCATCGCCTGAGTGGGGTTGATGATCCACGGCTATCCGGGTCCGCCCGCCCACTACGCGAGCGAGTTGCTCATGACCACCAACGGCGGGGCTAGCTGGGTCGTCGTCGCCATCGGGTAAGAACGGCGCTCAGATGGATAGCCGAGAGTCGCCTGCGCACTCGGAAAGCCATACCCGGCGCAAGCGACGACGCTCCTGTTCGGAGGTCGCACCCCAGACTCCGAATTGCTGATTGGTTGCAAGCGCATAGGCCAGGCATTCCTCGGCGACCGGGCATCGGCGGCACACCGTCTTGGCCGCGTCGAGCTGGCGCATCGCCGGGCCGCCGGCGCCCACGGGGAAGAAGTCCACCGACGTCCACCGACATTTGGCGTGTTCACGCCAGGGCTCCTGCGGCCTCCCGAGGCCCGACTCAGTCTGATGCAAAGCCATTAGGCACCGACCAACGGGGCGAAATGGTCCAGCGCCACCAGTGTGGCTCCTTGGGGCGCGTGTTCGAAGAGGCCCTTGCTGCCGTCGCCAGTCACCACCTCAACGCTGGCCATCCCGGCGTGCAGAGGTTCGCGCTGTGCCTGCTGCCTCTGGGCGCGCAGGGACGACAAGGCCGCCGCCAACTCAACCGGGGAGAACATGAATGGTGAACGGGGCGCTCGGGGGCGTAAGCGTCTCGCTGCGCGCTCGACTCGAAACGAGCACTGACGTGCCTCCGGCTCCGACCTGGACCACGAAGGGAACCTCGACGCCTATCGGGGCCGTGATCCCAGGTCCCACGGTGGCGGCGAGGAGCGCCGGCCCATTGCCGCTCGCCACCTCCACCCAGCACGGACGGGAGGAGACAAAGGACACTGACAACTGGCCTGAGGAGGAGCTCAGATAACTGGTGCTCGACGAGCCGACGCCGAGCAGCGAAAGCAGCGGCTCGGACGCCGCCATGGCCGGAGAAGCGCCCGAGGTCGCACTGTGGTGTGGTCTGGCCTGAGCCCACGGCCCGCTCGCCTGGAGGAGTCCCAGCGCGACACTGCTCGCTCCGAGCAGCAATGTCGCGAGCACCACGGCACGACGCAGCCACGTCTCGACCCGACGGCCGGGCGGGTGCCCGGCGGCGAGCGGGGCCGGCAGGTCGTCCTCTCGGGGTGGCGCCTCATGAAATGCTGGCGAGACAATTTGGTTGCCAGCACTGCCGAGCTGATCGATTCGACTCGTTCCCTCACGGGCATCTCGTTGACATTCAGCGAAGGCTCGGGCCCACTGAACCAAGGTTTCCTCGATGATCCCGCCAGGAAGTCCGAGGATGTCGCCCAGATGGTCGAGATCGAGGAGGAAGGCGACGGTGCTCGCCACCTCGGCGGGCTCCCCCACGTCGATGGCGGCCACCTCGGCACCGTCGACGCCCGCCCGCTGTGCCAGCTCGTCGGTGCTGAGCCGAGCTCGCAGCCGCGCCTTGTGGAGCAAGCGGCCGATCGACTCAGGAGCTAGCGCGGCGTTGGCCGGACAGAGCCTGGGCTGCTGGTGCCGGATCAAACGGTGCCTACGGGCCGAGACAGCCATGAGGGTGTGAGGCCTCGGGACCGGGCCGAGGACCGTCTCGGAGGAGGGAAGGGAATCCGCCGGCGTCGAAGCACGCCACAAAGTCCCGCACCGGCGGCGGAAGCCCAAGGGACAGGTTTCGCCGCCACCACGGGGAGGTCTTGAGCTGAACCTTACGACTGGTGACCTTGACAGAGTCGATGGCCCGGTCCGCCCCAAGCACGGCATGGAGAAAGACGGCGATGGCACAGCCCCGAGAATCTCGCGGCACGCCCCGGACACCCATGGCGCCGAGTTGTGCGGCGATCTGTGCCTGATCGTCCCCCAAGGAGCGAAGCAAGCTGCCGAGCTCGGCTTTCAGCTGGTCTCTGGCCCACGAGCTGCGCATGGTCTCCTCCTTCCTTGGGTCCACCTCGGACTCCCAGTGCGTCTTGGCTGATTATTAGGCGCGGGTGACGCGCTGCCCTGTTGCACGCTGCTGCTCGCCACGCTTATGGGCCGGAACGGGCCTCACCGAGGGCGGTAGCCGCACGAAGCGCATGGAATCGAAGGGTTCAGCACGCTTTCCGAGAGAACGATCGATGCGTGCTCGCAGGCAATGGCCCGTTCGAGAGCCTGGCGGAGATCTTCCTCGGTCTCGAGTACTCGCCATGTTGCCTCTGCCTGCGGCAGCTTCGTCGTCTTGCCTGTTGGTGAACCATTCCCCCGTCCTATCCTCCGGGGGATTCCGCCGACGACGACGCCCATCCCCGCTGTCCCGCCGGCGATGCTTGCCAACGCGACGACCATCTCGGGCCTCCCTCGCCCCGTCCACTGCTCAAAGCGGGAAGACCCGGAACTGTCTGGCACCGAGCGGAACCCGCAGCCCGATAATGAGGCGGCCCGGGTCTCGCGGCCAGAGGCGTTCGTCCCCGCGCCCTTCAAGGGTTGTGGATGAACGATCGATGATCGAGATGGTCGTCGGCCTCAGTTGGCGAATTGGGAGTCGCCCGGCTCCCCTGATGCATCTGCACCGGGAGTCCTGCACCCATGATCCGCTCCCTGCCGCCTCCTGGACCACGGTCCATCGTCCTGCAGCTCTTCGGTCAGCAGAGTGTGACGACGGCCTCTGGCGTCACGCCGGGCTGTGGAGAACCATCTGAGTGCGTGACCGGTCAGCTCAGGACCGAGGAAGGAGCTTCTCCGCCGGGATGGATTCCACCGTACGACGACCAGGTAGGCGGAATCGAACAGATTTCCCTGCGCAACGTGGCAGGAACCCCCTCGTGGGTCGCGACGACGAATCCGAGTCCGTCCAGCCGGCGAAGCTCGTTCGCATCGAGGCGATGCTGAAACATCTGCTCGACGAAGTGAGGGATTGCCCGCTCGACGAGCCCAGCCGGACCAGGCTCCGCGAGATCCAAGAGCTGTCCTTGCACGAGCTGGCCAGTGCCGTCAGCCCCAACTTGGCAGACGAGCTCGCTCGAGTGAGCTCACCGTTCGGCCAGTCGGCTCCCTCCCTATCCGAGTTGCGGATCGCCCAGGCGCAGCTGGTGGGGTGGTTGGAGGGGCTGTTCCACGGCATACAGGCCGCCGTGATGGCCCAACAGATCGAGGCGGAGGAAGAGAGATACAGCCGCCAGCGCGACCTTGCCACACGTTCTGTTGCCGATTCCCATGAATCGAAGAAAGGGAACTACCTGTGACGGGTCCAGGAGAGCTTGGCCCTTTCGGCGAGGCGGGCAGGATGGCCTCGTGAAATCGACCATCGAGTCAGCCGTACACGGTCTCGAACAGATAGGCGCCCGCGTCGAAACCCGGGAACTCGTCAAGATGCTCGCCCGCCATAGTGAGGAGGAGGAGGCCTTGCTGGAGCGCTACGTACGGGCGATCGCGGAGCCGTCTCCTCCTGCGCTGACCTTCGTGGTTAGGCTCATCGTGGAGGACGAACGTCGACATCACCGGCTCCTTGCTGAGGTGGCCAACAGCATCGCGTGGGGATGGATACCAGGTCGTCCACGCTTGGGCCGTACCGGAAAACCACCATGTGGGCTCTGATCATGGACGCCATGGCGCTCGACACCACAAAGCACGTACACATGCTCGAGTTCATCGCCCGACGAGTCCGTTGAATTCCCTAGCCAGGAGGTCCGACTGATGACCATGCACCACCACGAGGCTGTTCTCCACCAGCATCAACATTTCCACGTCGTCCACTACCAACAGCACGGCTCCACTTGGGAGCACATGGCGACAACCCATAGCCATGAGCACAACCATCCGACAGTGGACCACGATCACGAGTCACACATTGATCCAGACCGTGAGCATCTGCGCGAGGCGCACATTCACGACCATTCCCATCCAACGACCGACTGAGACGCTCTTTCGATGGCCGGGCGACTTCCAACAGTCGTCCGTGCCAAACCGGCTCGGGGTCGGGATCGACCGCCTCAGGCGTTCACCAAGATTCGTGAGGCGGGGCGGACATCGAACACCCTTTCCCCTCCTACCGGTGAGGCAGGCAGCCTCGGGTGTTGGAGGCTCGACGGGGCCTGAAGCATGTCCGAGCACTGCCCAGATTGATTGGGACATTCGGCTCTTGGACGCCACTTTCCCGCGCAGGATCATCTCCCCATGGAAGAGATACCAGGGGAACTGTCGAGAAATCGCATCGTGGTTGGTGTCGACGCTTCCGAGGAGTCCGAGGAGGCCCTGCGATGGGCGGCCCGTTATGCCGAGTGGGTTGGAGGACAGCTGGACATCGTTCACGTGTGGAATCTGCCCACCGAGCACATCTGGATCGAGTCGATGCCGCCACCGACTCCTCGAACGGAAACAGCGCGGGAAGCGCTGGCAAAGATCGTCGAACGCGTAATGGGGCACCATCCAGCCGTCCCAGTGACGACATCAGTGATCGAGGGTCATGTGACCAAAGAGCTAATCGATCGGGCGAAGGGAGCCATCCTCCTGGTGGTGGGCTGCCGTGGCCGGGGAGGGTTCGATGGTCTGCTCATTGGCTCGGTGAGCTCGACGTGCGCCGCTCATGCCCCGTGCCCTGTTGTCGTGGTTAGACGTATCTGACCCGACGGTCCCCCATTAGGTGGCGGCGTCCGGAATCCAGGAGAGCAGGGCTTGATCCGAGAACCGTCGAGACGTGACCTCAATCTCCACCAATTGCATCTTCCCGGCGAGGTTATGATCGTCTGTGAGCAGGAGAGTCTTCGTTCGCGGCGCATAGAAGGGCGGAACCGTCGCCAGGTCAGAGCCGTTGCCAACGTCCAGCGAAGCGTCGATCATCGAGAGATCCGGTTGGGTGAGAATGGCAAGACCGAGTGCAACCCCCGCATCGCGGGCCGCAACGACGTAGCCCAAGCCTCTGCTTGCCAATCGCTGCAAGCGCAGCTGCCTTGCCCAGTTGGTTGAAGCGACCAGTCCCACTACCCTGCCGCCGGTTCTGCCTCCTCCTGATCACCGGGATTCCATTGCCGAAAGGTCGCGTCGACGAGAGCCTCGAGCAGTACCGGAGTGACTGTCCGCCAGGGAATTTCGGCATCAGCCGGCCGACGAGCAATGGGGCTGCGAGGAGCCACCATTCCGCCAGCGAACTCGCAGGGATTGGCAAGCTCGAACCTGATCCAGCGATGAAGCCACGGCGGCGGCGCATTCGTCGAGCAGTTCCTCTGCACTGCGCAACTTCTCGACCGATGCGGATCGCAGGCCGGCAGCCCGGACCTGTAATTCTTCTGCGACGCGCAGGTTCTCCCTCGACGAAGATCTCAGCTCTGCAGCCTCTCGTTGCAGTCGCTTGGCTTCATCCGAGGTTCTGCGTGCTCTCCGCCGCAGAAGCTCTCGTTCAACCGCCTCAATCATCGGGATCTCACGGCCTCAACGAAGGGACTGACTGCCATCGTGGCGACTCAGAGGCGCAGGCGGAGATTCACGACCGCCTCGGCAACCGAACGGAGAGAGAGGTTGTGGCTGCGAGCATGAGCTCGCAGCAGCTTGAACGATTCGTCCACCGAGATGTGTCGCTCACCCGCCAGCACCCCCTTTGCCTGTTCGATAAGGACCCGACTGTCAAGGGCCTTCTGGAGCTGTTCAGTGGTGCGGCGGACCTCGGCGAGCCTCGAGGCATTGGCGACGTATCCGGTGGCCACGTCTGCGAGCAACCTGGCTGCGCCCACTTCTTCCTCGGACCAGTCATGCCTCTTGAAGTCGTACAGGTTGAGAGCGCCCAGGCTCGTCCCATTGAGACTCATCGGAAGCCCGGCCACGGCGAGGCTCCCGATGTGAGAAGCCGATCGGCTCAGTGCCGGCCACCGTGCTGGATCGTCGGCGAGGTCGGCGACGAGCACCGTCTGGCCGCTGCGGTGGGCGTCGAGGCACGGCCCCTCTTGGGCGTCTTCCTGGACGCGCTCGAGCCTGCTGACCGGTTCGTTCGCCGCGGTGGCAAACTCGAGACGGTCGCCCTCGGCGAGCGACACGCCGGCGCCGGAGATGTTCAGGACCTCGGTGACGCCGTCGACGAGGTCGTGAAGCGCGTCGCTGACGTGGTAGTCGCTGAAGAGCAGCCGGGCAAAGTCCGTCAAGACGCGCGTGAGGGCCACCTCGTCGGTCACAGATCGGACCCTCCTCGACACACCTGCTCCGAGGTTTAAGCCCATACGCCCTTTCTCTGGTCGCTCGTACTCAGGCCCCAGGCTCGGGGCGATCTGTACGGTATCGTACCGAGTACGGGAGCGTACAGACCGCAGTACCCTGAACGGTGGTTTCGGCTGGCCGGCAAGGCCCTGACCCGCTGCCGGCCGCCGTATTGCGTCGCTCCGGACCCTGGTGACGCTCCTTTCCCGATCGGGGGGACCGGTTCATGAAAGAGGGCAACATGCCAGGCAGCGTTGGTGCCACAGGAGGAGCCCAGCGCGCCGCGCCGGGTAAGCGGGCAGCAGCAGTGGGGACGAACGCCTCCCGAGGCCGGGGCCAGGACGTTCTCGGCAACCGGCTGCTCGACGCCCTTCCCCCCGCCCACCGGCGACGCATCAGCCCACTTCTCCAGCACGAGCGTGTCGAGCTCAAACAGATTCTCTACGCGCCCGGCGCCCGCATCGAGGCCGTTTACTTCCCCATCGACGCCGTGGTGTCGATCCTCACTACGCTTTCGGACGGCGCTGGCGTGGAGATCGCCACCGTCGGTGACGAAGGGATGCTCGGCTCGCCTGTGGTGCTGGGCTCAAACGCGATGCCGGCGCGCGAATTCTGCCAGGTTCAGGTGCCCGGCGAGCTACTGCGCATGGAGAAAACAGCCTTCGCCAAGGTGCTCTCCCAGGATGATTCCTTCCGAGAGGTCGTCCAGCGCTATGTCCAGGCGCTGTTCAGCCAAGTCGCCCAGCAGGTGGCGTGCAACGCCCTGCACAGCGTGGAGGAACGGTGCTGCCGATGGCTGCTCTTGACCCACGACCGGGTGCACTCCGACAGCTTCCCGCTCAGCCAGGAGTTCCTGGCTCAGATGCTTGGCGTTCGACGTGCCTCTGTCACCCTGGCTGCTGGAGCCCTGCAGACAGCCAAACTGATCCATTACCAGCGGGGCGAGATGACCATCGTGGATCGAAAGGGCCTCGAACAGGTGTCGTGTGAGTGCTACGGCGCGCTCCGCGACGAGTTCGACCGCCTACTCAGTTCTCCCTGGACAACCCAACGTGGCCGAATACCAAGCGTTGCGAAACACAAGAGTCCGGGAACTGTCAAGAAGAGAGGAGCGATTTCCCGCACGAAATCTTAAGGCGAAATGCTTAGGTTCCGCGCCGAGGGTCCAAATTGGGCGAAAGGCCCTATGATCGAAACCGTACGGAGCGGATCATCTCCTTGACGCCTCTAGACCCCGGGCCAGCCAGATCGACAGTCAGGGTCTTGCGAGGAGGTCCCCAACGTGCTCGAGAGCCTGCGCATCGGCCTCATCGCTCCGGTCTGGCTCCCGGTCCCGCCTCGAGGGTACGGCGGCACCGAACGAATTGTACATCTGCTCGCCGAGGAGCTCACCAGACGTGGCCACGAGGTGACACTCTTCGCCGTCGGTGGATCATCGACCAGCGCGCGCCTCGTCACTTTTCTAGAGGCGCCGCCTGTGCCCGGGGACCCGGGCTCCGTTGCCGACGAGCTGTTCCACTCCCTGAGCGCCTACCGCCGAGCGGAGACATTCGACCTCATCCACGACCACTCGGGGATCGGACCCGCCTTGGGGGCGGTCCTCGGCGGGTCGCCCCCTGTCGTCCAGACCCTCCATGGACCGTGGACCACCCTAGGACGACGCTTCGCTGGCCTCGTCCATGACAGGCTGCACCTCGTCGCGATCAGCCAGGCCCAGGCGGCGGCGAACCGGGCGGTCCACTATGCGGCAGTGATCCACAACGGGATGGACCTCGCCATCTATCCCTTTGCCAAGAACAAAGACGACTACCTCGCCTATGTGGGCCGAGTGAGCCCTGAAAAGGGCACCCACTTGGCTGTGGAGATCGCCAAGCGGAGCGGCCTCCCCCTCAAGATGGCAGTGAAGCGGGTGGAGCCGGCCGAGTGGGCCTACTGGAACGAGATGGTCGCTCCTCGGCTCACTGGCGAGGAGGAGGTCCACGAGCAGCCACCACAGACGACGAAGTGGGACATCCTCGCCCATGCGCGGGCCACCCTCTTCCCCATCGACTGGCCTGAACCATTTGGCCTGGTGATGGTCGAGTCGATGGCCTGCGGCACCCCGGTGATCGCCAGGCCCCTGGGCGCCGCGCCCGAGATCGTGGCCGAGGGTGTGACGGGCTTCCTCCGACGAGATATCGACGAGATGGTGGAGGCCGTCGGTGCGGTGCCCTCGCTCGATCCACGTCACTGTCGGAGCTTGGTCGAGGCCCGCTTCTCGGCAGCCGTCATGGTCGACGGCTACGAACGCCTCTATCGGCGCCTGGTCACGGGCCTCGCGTCGGGCACCACCGGGCCGCGCCATCGACGACACCGTCACCTCCAAGAACGCGCCCTGGGGCCGGCTCCCCTGGAGCGGACCTAGGACCCGGCTCATGAAGAAGGTGACCAGCGACAACGACCGGGCCGCGGGCGATTTGGCTCGAATAAGGGAGTACTGATTTTCCGCTTGTACAGCACCGACGAGGAGGCACGGAGATGATGATCGAACTCGCTGGGATGGCGGGAGCGTTCGGGACGACGGCCGGATTCCGTGGCCTGCGCCGAGCGAGGCATCGGCGGGAAGCTTCACTGACAAGACCAACCGAGACGGCCAAGGAAAATCCCGCCTGGCACATGCTCCGATCAAATGAGGAGTTGCGCCAGGCGATCGAGCGGGCGATCACCTGCGAGCAGGCGTCCATAGCGCTATTGGAACGACGGGCGGAGCGTTTTGCCGCCATGCGATCCGAACTCGCCCCGGCCGCTCCGCCCAGCCTGGTCCGGAGGACTCGTCCACCCACGCCACCGGCAGACGCGGGGCAGATGTCCGAAGCGTCCTAGGGACGGTAAGCCAGCCGTTCTCGCCGCCATGCCCGGCCCCAAGGTTCGGGCATAGAGGTCCGGAACGTCTTCAGGGTCAAGTCAACCCACCTCGGGGCATCTGCATCACTTCGAGGTCGACTTCGACATCGAAGTCCGCACCTTGCCGTTCACTCACCTGTTGGCCGTGCGTCGTCTCAGCTGGCCCCCTCGTTTAGCCGGCGAGCCTCCACGGGATCTTGAACGAGGAGGGTCGGCCGCGACCGCAGCTTTCGATGCCGTGGGTCCCAGGAGCCGATCGAACTCGTCCCTTAACAGGTGGTAGCACTCGCAGGACACCTCCTCGAGGCCCTCGCGGTCGACGATGATCATCTCGCCCCGGCGGTAGCTGATCAGCCCAGCCGCTTGGAGCGCGCCGGCGGCAAGCGTGACCGAGGCCCGCCTGACGCCCAGCATCTGGGCCAGGAACTCGTGGGTGATAGGGAAGGTGTCCTTCTGCACCCGGTCGTGGGTGAGGAGCAGCCACCGGCAGCACCGTTCCTCCACGCTGTGAAGGGCGTTACAGGCCACCTGTTGGGCGATCTGGGTGAACAGCGCCTGGACGTAGAGCTGGATGACGTTACGGAACGGGCTGTCCCGGGAGAGGACTTCTTCGAATGACCCCCGGTCCATCCGGAGTACCTCGCCGGGGACTTGTATCTGGCAGAACTCCCGAACGGGCATGGCGTCGGACCCCAACACGACAGGAGAGCCGAGCATGCCCTCGTTCCCGACCGTGGCGATCTCCACTCCTGCGCCATCCGACAAGGTGGTGAGGATGGAGGCCACCGCGTCCACCGGGAAGTAGAGGGCCTCGATGCGGGCACCGGGACCGTAGAGCATCTGCTTGTGCTCGCCCTTCTCGCGCTCCAGCAAGGCGGCGATCCGGCGCCGGTCAGGAAGCGGCAGGGCATCGAGGAGCCGATTGCCGAGCTGGGCCCGCCCCTTTGCGGCGATCGTCACCATGGGTGCAACATCGGCTGCAGGTGCCTTCCTGGAAGGGTCGACCTCGTCATCGCCATCCCTCCCTATCCGGCCGCCACGCTTTGCGGCCTAAGCATCGGCAGATGCACTGGCCCAGCTCACCGGTCCCCTCTTGACGAGATCAAACAGCTTACATAGCCCGACGTGACGGCGCTAGATGCCATCGAGCTCTGGAAAGGCACGTTTCTTCAGCCGAGCCGCTGCTCACGACACTGCGTTACGCGCAAGTCACAGTCATCGTTGAGTGCTCTGCCGGTAGGAACAGATCGCCCCGATGACGCCACTGACCAGTGCGGCGGATGCTCCGGGGCGGGCCCCCTCTCCGGAGTCGAGCATCCGCAGTTCCATCGGGATCAGTTCGGAGACCTGCAAATCCCCGAGCGCGACGTCGTCTTCGGCCACGGCGAGGATCTCCTCAGCCAGATAGCTGAGTGCCCAAGCTCGGCCTCCGCTTCCGAGCGCGGCGATGTCTCTTCTGCTCCCGTGGGCGAAACAGTTGAGCCACACCCACACGGGAACCTCCTCCCAACCTCCGAGAACGTGCTGCGCCAGATGCCCTTGGAGAAACGCCTCGCATTCCCTGATCAAGAGCTCGCCACCCGGAAGTCGCTCGTCCAGGCTCTCTCGCCGATTCCACCACCGCATACCAACCCCACTCTCGAGCTTTGGAGCCCTGCTTCTCACGTCCTTGCTTCGCGAATGCCGCAATGCGCGACTGTGTCGAGGATGTGCCTCATCAGAGGTCCCCACCAGAGTCGAACGGGACTCCGCACAGCGAAAAGGACCTGGGGCCTGTGACAATCGCCGGGCCAGAGGGAGGGCGAGGGAGCGGGGCGGAAACCGTGGCGCGGGTGGGCCTTCGCAAGGACCTTGGCCCCTGGGCCGCACCGGGGGCCCCTGGCATGGTGGCCGCAGCGGCTGTCGCACCTGGCGGTTGGCCGCCCGAGGAGTGCCACGGTGACCGAGCGAGAGCACCTGATGCCGACGGCGGACCGTGACCCTCTGGCGCTCGCACCGGTACGGACTGAGACGCTTGCAGCGGAGGTGTCCGCGCTGTCCAAGCGGTACGGCGAGGTGTAAACGGTGAAGGATACGAAGGGCACGTCGTATCCAAGGAGGCCTCTCTGCCCAGGCCGGCGGGGCCGCTTCATCCTATGAACGCGCGGGCTGCGCACGGCCGTCGTCGGCGGTCGCCGGCAGAAGACCATCTGCGCCTCCTGGGCAAACAGATCCCTCCCCCGAAGCCCGAGATCGTCCGCGCGCAGGCCCACGAGCGCGCCCATCGGGACGTGCCTCGGTTCCTCCTGACCCTGGTGTTGGCGGTCGTGGTGGCTCTCGTCGCCGTGCAGTGGTTCCGCCCCATCCCCCGCCCGGTGTTCCGCTCCTCGCTGTCCGGAGGCCTGCGGCTGGCCGGTGCCCTTCCGTCTCTGCCCTGGCCCGCCGCCGGCTCGGCGGCTCTGTCGGCGGAAGGGGCGGGGAGCTTCGGCCACGCAGGTCCGACCACGGCGGTTCCCATCGCCAGCCTGGCCAAGGTCCTGACCGCCTACGTCGTGCTGAAAGACCACCCCCTCACTCCTGGATCGAGCGGGCCGTCCATCGCCGTCCCTGCCGACGTGGTCGCTGCCTACAAGGCCGGCGTAGCGGCGCAGCAGTCGGAGCTGGCGGTGACCCCGGGCGAGACGTTGAATGAGCTGCAGGCACTCGAGGGCCTGTTGGTGGCCGGCGCCAACGACATGGCCACGCTGCTCGGGGAATGGGACGCCGGGAGCACCTCGGCCTTCGTGGAAAAGATGGATGCCAGCGCTCGCCTGCTCGGCCTCTCCTCCACGCACATCACCGACCCGAGCGGACTCGATCCGGCCACGGTGAGCACCCCGGCCGACTTGATCCGCCTGGGCGAGGCCGCCATGGCCCTCCCCGCCTTCGCCCAGATGGTGGCCATGGCACAAGTGACCCTGCCGGTGGCGGGAACGATCTACAACCTCGACGCCGATCTGGGCACCGACGGCTTCGTGGGCATCAAGACCGGCAACGACACGGCTGCCGGAGGCTGTTTCCTCTTCGACGCCCAGCAGGCAGTGGACGGCCAGTCATTGACCCTCGTCGGCGTGGTGCTCGGGCAGGACACGACCACTCCCACCGCTGCCGCCCTGGGCGCCGCCGACGCTCTCGTGCGCGCCGCTTTCGCCGACGCCTCGCCGATGCCCCTGGTGTCGCCGGGCCAGGTCGTCGGCCGGGTCACCACCGCCTGGGGAAGTTCTGTTCCGGTCACGGCGAGTCCGGCGAGCATCGTTGCTTGGTCCGGTCTTCAGATTGCGGTCCACGTGAAGGTCGAAAGCTTGCCGTCGAGCCTGCCCCGCGGCGCCCGCATCGGCGTTTTCGACGTCGTCCTGGGTGGCCAGCACCTCTCCCTTCTGCTGACAACACCAAGCGGGTTGTCAGGCCCGTCGGTCGTCTGGCGGCTCACCCGGCTGTGAAGAAGACCGGGGCGAAAGCTGACCGGGTCGCACAGGGTATCCCATCACCCCATTTCCCCTTCACAATATGGTGACGCGTATTGGCTCTCGCCTACTGGGGTGGCCCGCTCGCGAGCTGGACGGTCACGCTGTGTTGGACTCCTGAGGCATCGAGATATTGCACCTGTACCGAGGCCCCAGGTGCGGTGGCCAGCATCAGATCCGTCAGAGAACCGGGGGAGGCCACCGACTGGCCGCCGAAGGCGGTGATGGTGTCGCCGGGCACGAGGCCGACCTGGGCGGAGGGACTGTTGGGGACGACCCCGACGATCTCGGCGCCGGAGACGCCGAAGGGCTGCTCGACCTCGACACCCAGAAAGGCCGTGGGGCCGATGTGGATGGTGCTCGAGCCCTGCTTGGCAGCGATCTGCTTGGCGATGCCGTCTGCTTCGTTGATCGGGATGGCGAAGCCCTCGTTGGACGGACCCTGGAATTCGAAACTCGAGGCCATGGCGGCAGAGTCCATGCCGATGACCCGGCCCGACGCGTTCACAAGGGGCCCGCCCGAGTCGCCGGGCACGATATCGGCGTTGGTCTCGATCAGTCCGGTGAGCTGCTCAGTGCTGTGGGTGATCTCGTCCTCGGCGGTGATCGACTGGTCAAGCGCCGTCACAGAACCGGCCGCGTAGGTCGGTGTGCCTCCGACCCCTTCGGCGTTGCCGATGGCGACCACTCCGTTGCCCACCGCCACCGTCGAGGAGTCCCCGAGCGTCACGGCGTGAAGTCCGGAGGCTCCCACCAGCTGGACGACGGCGATGTCCTCGGAGCGGTCGTAGCCCAGGACCGTGGCCCCGTAGGTCTTGCCGTTGCCGACGTCGGTCACGCTGATGGAGGTCTCGCCTTCGACGACGTGATTGTTGGTGAGCACCTCGCCGCTCGAGCTGAGGACCATTCCCGTGCCGGCACCTTGGATGTCCTGATCGCTGTCGACGACGTTGATGTCGACCAGGGCCGGATCTATTGCCGCAGCGATGGCCGACGCGTTGGGCGGCCCGCCGGGGGCGGAGGGGACGGTGCTGGAGGGCGGCGCCAGCGCGAAGTGTCCGAAGAGGAGCCCGGCTGCCACGGCGACCCCCACGAGTAGCGCGAGGAGAAATGCGAGCACGCCGCGGCCGGTTGGCCCGGCAGGCGGCAGGGCAGCCCACGGCGATTCCTGCCCGTCGCCCGGCGGCGGACCCGGCGACCATGTCCCGGGAGAGGGGGGTGGGAAGGTGGGCGGGTTGACAACGGGGGGCCAGGCGGGAGCCCCGGTGGCTGGGGTCTCCGGGGCCTGGACGCTGAGTGGCTCAGACCCGGCTTCCTGGGAGGAAGTGGTGGTGTCGGGCTCGGTCATGGCCGGTCCTGTGCACTCTGTCTCTAGCGACCATGGTCTTCGCCCATCGCAGGGCCAAGAGTCAAAGGTCACAGCGGGGGAACGGTCCGAATGCCGGACCAGGCGTGAGTCACCGACGGAGGCGAAAGAGACTCTCGGCCCTGGCTGCTGCGCCTCCGGACGCGCAGCGTTTTGAAGGTGAGGCTCGTCCGACGGATGTAGCCGCGGAAGGAGACTAGTCACAGGAAGCTCTCATGTTTCTCACCTACCTACGCCGGGAGTTGCGGCGCCGCATGAAGCAGGCCGTGGTGGTGGCCCTCGGCCTCACCATCGGGATCGGCCTAGTGCTCACGGTGTCGTCGGCCTCGGCCGGGGTGAAGACGGCGCAGGCAGACGTGCTCCACGCTCTCTACGGGGTGGGCACCGACATCACCGTGACGAAGGCCGTGGCCCCTGGCACCCGAGGACCGCAGAGCTTCGGCGCCCTCCCACGGGGCTCGACGCAGATTTCGCAGGAGCTCCTTCGCCCGACCGGTGGGCTTTCCACCATGCCGGAGAGCGACGTCGCCAAAGTCGCCACCTTGCACGGTACGGCGGCCGCCACCGGTGGGCTCGAGCTCACCGACACCACCTTGTCGGGCACTATGCCGAGTTACCCCTCCAGCGGCGGATACAGCGCCAGTGGGCCACCGAGCAGCTCGTCCTCGGCACCCTCGTTCAGCGTCAGCTCCTTCAGCGTCGACGGGGTCCAGATCACCAAGACCGGCGTCGGTCCGCTGGCGCCCTCGCAGGTCACGACAGGCCGCTACTTCACCGCGGCCGATGACAACGCCGACGTCGCCATCGTGAGCTCCTCCTACGCCACACAAGAGAGCCTGAAGGCCGGATCGACGATCACCGTCGGGGGCAAGGCGCTGTCGATCGTCGGGATCGCCCAGCTAGCCAGCGGGGCGGCCGACGTCTACATCCCACTCGGCGCGGCCCAGACCCTCGCCGACCTGTCCGGCGACGTCACCGACATCTACGTGAGCGCCACGAGCGCCTCAGTGGTGTCGTCGTTGGCTTCGGCCATCGGAAAAGCCATCCCTGGGTCCACGGTGACGACTTCGGCCAGCCTGGCGGCAGAGGTCAGCGGGTCGCTCTCGAGTGCTTCGAAGCTCGCCACCAGCCTGGGCAAGTGGCTCTCGGTGGCTGCCTTGATCGTCGCCTTCGTCGTCGCCGGTCTCCTCATGATGGCGGCGGTCTCCCGGCGGGTGCGCGAGTTCGGCACCCTGAAGGCCATCGGCTGGCGGACCCGGCGCATCGTCGAACAGGTCATGGGTGAGGGCGTGGTGCTCGGTGTGGTCGGTGGCATAGCGGGCATCGTCCTGGGCATCGTCGCCTCTGCGGTGATTTCCGCCGTTGGCCCCACCCTCAGCGCCACCCTTGGGCCCTCTTACGCCACGGGAGGCGCTGGTGGATTCGGACCCGCCGGCGGGTTCGGCCGCGGCGTCGGGCACGCCATCAGCGGTGCCCATACGGTGCTCGTCCACTTGACCGCGCCGCTGCAGGGCGGGACCGTCGGTATCGCCGTCGTCCTCGCTGTCGCCGGCGGGCTCGTCGCCGGGGCCTTCGGGTCATGGCGGGCGGCCCGCCTCCGGCCGGCAGCGGCACTCAGGAGGGTCGAATGACCACCGAGATGCCGACGGTGCCGGCCGTGCACAACGACGCGGACAGGGCAGATCTGTACGAACTGAGCGATGTCCGCAAGTACTTCAAGAAGGGCGCCGAGACCATCCGCGCCCTCGATGGCGTCGACCTCACGATCGCCGACGGTGAGTTCCTGGCCATCCAGGGTCCAACCGGACAAGGCAAGTCGACCTTGCTCTCCCTCCTCGGTGGTCTCGACCATCCGACCGCCGGCCACGTCGTCTTCGAGCGTCGCGACCTGGCAATCCTCCATGAGGCCGAACTAGCCGACCTGCGCGCCCGTGCCTTCGGGTTCGCCTTTCAGACGTTCAACCTCATCCCGACCCTCAGCGCTCAGGAGAACGTGGAGACCGCGCTCGTCCCGTTCCACGTGCCTGCACACCTACGGCAACAGCGCGCCAGGAAGGTGTTGGAGGAGCTGGGTCTTGGAGACCGTGGCTCACATCTGCCTTCCGAGCTCTCCGGTGGCGAGCAGCAGCGGGTGGCGATTGCCCGAGCCCTGGTCAAGCACCCCAAGGTCTTGCTGGCCGACGAGCCGACCGGGAACCTCGATGAGGAGATGCGCGATGAGATCATCGGGGTCCTTGAGCGCCTCTGGAAGGATCGAGACCTCACGCTGGTGGTCGTGACGCACGACAGCTCGGTAGCGCGTCGAGCCCAGCGGATTGCTGTGATCGCCGGTGGACGTGTCAAACCTGACGTGCGGCCAGATCTTCTGGACCGCGTCAGTAGCTGAATTGCCCTTATCAACCCGTGGTGCTGGACGAGGACCGCTATAGCCCGTCGTGCCAAGGCGAACCAGAAGTGCGGTTGAGCCCTCGACGTCGGCGAAGAGGAAAGTCACCGTGCCGGCGGGCAGGCTCACCGCCACATTCTTGTCGGCACCGTGACGGCGCCTGGAAATACCTCCGTTCCGGACGCCTTCAGCCTTCGGCTTCGCCGGCTCCGCCTTGGTCCTCTGACGGCTCTGGCTTGGCCGGTGGCGCCCCCGTCTCCTTGCCCTCCGACAGTTGCCGGGCCCAGTGGCGGACGCAGTGCTCGCAGATGTAAGCGTCGGTGCCGGCGACCAGCCGTCCGGTGTCCGGCGCTCGGCGCCCGCAGAACGAGCAGGCGGCCAGACTCGCCCGCCGGCGGCCCCTGCTGAGGGCCCTCGGCAGCTGAAACGACCTGCCGGCCGTTCCCTCGCCGCCGGAGAGCAGCTCGATGACCTGCTGGCGCACCCGGGTCAGGTCGGCCCCCGACGCCACGAGGACCCGGGCGGCGACGCCGTCGCCCTCTCTCACGAGCCCGAGGAGCAGGTGCTCGGTGCCGATGTAGTTGTGGCCGATCTGGAGGGCCTCACGCAGCGAGAGCTCGAGCACCTTCTTGGCCCGAGGGGTGAACGGCGGTGAGCTCGCCGGATCGGAAGCCGATCCGGTTCCGATCATCTCGGCTACCCGCTCGCGGGTCTCCTCCAAGGAGACTCCCAGGGCCTCGAGCGCTTTGGCCGCCACCCCATCGCCTTCACGCAGCAGTCCCAGCAGCAGGTGCTCGGTACCGATGAAGTCGTGCCCCAGCTCGCGGGCTTCGTCCTGGGCGTAGGAAAGCGACGCCCGGGCCCGGTCGGTGAAGCGCTCGAACACGGCGCCCAGTTTCGCGCCGGGAGGAATACCCGAACAAGAGCAATCTCGTCTTCAACCGGACAACTGGACCGACGAATCCGTGGTCGGTCTGCCTTTACATACAAGGCTGTCTCGTGCCCGTGAGCGCGACGTTGAACCGCGCACCGTTGAACCCCAAGGAGTCGTCACTTGGACAAAACCTCGACCGCTTCAGCTTGTACTCGGCATTGAACACTGCCTTGTGCCCTACATATGCGGATAACAAGCCACAGGTGTGGTACTGATTGCATTGCTCAGTCAGTACCGCGTCGGCCAGCGGGTACATGTCCGTCGCATAGCTGTCGCCGGTGTCATCAGGGTTTTTGATCCACCAACCCAGTCCCAGGCCGTGCATGTAGTTTGCCAGTGTCGTCATGTACTGTTCTTCCATCGCCTCTGTCAACGGGAAGCCACTGTCGTCGTTGTACTCCTCGTCGATGTCGGTCTCCACAGCATCAAAGCCCTTGGCGGCACACTGCTGGGCGATCATCGACTCGATGATCGAAACCGTCGTTTGAGCCTGGATATTCAGATACCACTCGGGATAGCCCGGCACTTTCCTTCCAAGCTCTCCAGCCTGATCCAATTGATCGAAGTACGTGGTGGAAATGCCTTCCTCTGCCGCTGAGTAATAGTTCCCGGCGGCTCCAACTTCGATGTAGCAGACCACGTGCTTTCCGATCGCATGCAGCGCAGCAACAGTGGAAGCAGGATTTATGATGCCATCGATGTCGTAGATCACGGGAGCAGGAGCAGGCTGACCAGTCGGGAGCTTGTCGTCAGTTCCCATGTCCTGAGCGTTGTTCAGCCTGAGTGGATGGCTCAGTTCCCACTGCCAGGGCTGGTTTCCAAGAGGTGGAACCCACCAGGTGACGGCACTGGCCGGAGGAGCCGGCTCGACGTCCACTCCCCCGATGGCGAGGGCCGTTGCGAACACGCCCGCCACAAACGGGTGCCGTCGCAGCGTCGATCGCCAACGCTTCATTCGCCTCAACAACCCCCAAAGGCTGGATGATCCCCGGCCGGGCCCGTAACAGCAGCGTCGTCAGGTTAGCCGCCTACCCAATGTGGATGGCCGTCAAATAACCAGCTCAGGCCCCGGCCTGGTGCGCCGGGGCGGAGAACCACGAAGACCACGCCTGGTAACCGCCGACGAGGTCGCCGACACGCTCGTAGCCGAGATCACGTAGGGAAGCGGCGGCCAGGCTCGATGCATAACCTTCGGAGCAGACCACGACGACCACACGGTCATGGTTGTCCACCTGGGGTGCCCGGTGCTCGGAGGTGGGGTCGAGGCGCCACTGAAGACGCAATGGCCGCCGTGAGGAGCGCCGCCGCCACGGCGAGGAAGGCGCCATGCCATCCCGCCATGCCGCTCGTCACGAGGGTGTGGACCACCGTGGGAGTGGGCTGCGTCGAAACACCTGGAGATGCTCCGGTCGGCGGGCGACGAGAGGCCCGACCTGAGAAAATTCTCGTCGGGTGTGCGGGGGACGAGGATTGTGTGAAACGACTACTGCGCCGTTCCCCCGCCATAGCGGGGGTGTCGGCCTTCATTGCCACTTCGCTCGTCCTGGAAGCGTGCGGTGGTCGGGGCACCGGGACGGTCGTGGGCATGATGCAGAGCCAACCAAGCTTGACCCAGGTCTTACCGGTTGCAGGAACAGTGCGGTTGACGAGCCTTCATCAAGGATTCTTGAACACCTACACCGTCCGATCCGGGATACTCGGGCGTTTCTCCGTGAACGTCGCCCCTGGCACATATTCCGTAGTGGGAACCGCCCCCTTGTTCAACGGCCACCCGTGCACGGCCCCGAACATCCATGTGGCAGCAGGTAGCCAAGTATCCGTCACCGTAAGTTGCCCGTCGAGTTACTGAGCGGTATGGAGCAACATTCCATGACGTGGGCTGAGAGAAAGCGAGCGCTCTACCCGGGTGGGCGCCCCACGCAGGAGGCAAAGGCGATCCACCGGAGGTTCGTGGCCGGACCGCTTCCTCGCCTGCTACCCATTGCCTGCGTGCTCGAAGTTCGGGGTCACCGCAGCGGAAGACCCATCCGAGTCCCCCTGGCCACCGTCCGCTACAGGGGATCGTGGTACCTGGTCTCGATGTTCGGCGAGAAGTCGAACTGGGTGAAGAACCTCCGCGCCTGGGGTGGCGACGCAGTTCTCACGCATGGCAGACGGCGCCGCGTTCGGCTCGTCGAGGTGCCGCTCGCCGATCGGGCCCCGGTCATCAGACGCTATCTGCTCCTTGCGCCTGGGGCCCGTCCACATATGCCGGTCACCTGGCGATCACCACTGGCGGCGATCGAGGCTGTGGCCGCCGAATACCCGGTGTTCCGGGTGGACCGCCGGTAGGGCGCTAATACAATCTCTCTGTGCAGACCCCAAAGGCGCGGCTCTCGTCGGCCACGACTGTTGGGCGTCAGGCGCCTCGCACTTTCGTGCGTATCCGGCGGCCGTAGAGACATTCGGGCGGTCCTTGCCCTCAGGGCTCCGGGCCGAAGAACGGACAGCCGGCAATTTGCAGGTCTCTATCTGGGTTTGTGCTCGGTACCCCGTCCCGGGGTGATGAAAAGGAACTGGCTGAGCTCATGAACGTCGGCGGTGTGCCAGACCCCGGTGGGATTGATGATTGCCTGGCCGTTCTCCAGGTCGGTCCGGCGCTCTTCGCCATCGACCTCCTGAACAAGGGTGACACGACCGGAAAGAAGGGCCACGAGTTCCTCACCAGCGGGGTGACGCTCCCAGGAAGTCCAGCTTGCCCGGCTTGTCGAGATCATGACGAGACGGCCGTCTCCGCCGTCGTCTGCCGTGTCTGCCTCGTATCGCGTCAGATAGTCCTCAGTCCACTCGAAGTCCGACAGCGGGATCGCTCGGGAACCACGTCCCAGGTGAACGAATGTCTTCGTGAGATCGAAGGCCTGGTGGTCCATGACGCAGAGCCTTGCATAGCGGCAGCCCCGGGAAGATCCAACAACCCTGGAGACGCCGGGGTCGGGCAGGTTGCGGCTCACCTCTCGCAGGGACCAGACATTCGGGACTTCTGACTCTGGGCGGGCCGATCAGTGGATGTTTGGATCCTTCGGATCCCGTGGTTGGTGTCCGGGGACAGGCGATCTGTTGGCCCCCGTCTAATCGACTCTCAGCGGGACCTTTTCGCGCTTGGGACCCTTGTCCGGATGCCGGGGACTTCTGTCACTGTTCCCGACGGGTGAGTCCAGCGACCCTGTGGTGCGAAGACCTATAGCCGGAGGGTGGCCGATGGTGTTCTCCCTTCATCACGACGAGCACAGCTCATTCGACATCCTGGGGGAGGGTGAATGTCTGTGGCTGTTGGAGCACTCCCACCTCGGGCGTGTCGGCGTGGCCATCGGAGCCCTGCCGGCGATTTTCCCGGTCAACTACGCCGTGCATGCCGGTTGCATCTACTTCCGCACCGACAAGGGGACAAAGCTCGCTGCTGCACTGCGCGAAGCCGCGGTGGCCTTCCAGGTCGATGGTTTCGACAGCCGCTACCACCACGGGTGGAGCGTGCAGGCCGTAGGCCTGGCCGAGGAAGTTCCCGAGCCTGAGGCGACCGATCTGCTTGACGAACTAGCGGTCGAGCCCTGGGCACCGCGGCCACACGGACACCTGGTCCGCATCCGGCCGGAGTTCCTGTCGGGGCGGAGGATTGGCTTTCCGCACTCTCCGCTAGGAGGCCAGCCGAAGGTCGGTCCATGACGCTGCCGGCCCTCGCCAGCCTCAGCACGGAATAGGAAGTCGTCGTGGGACCGGCTTCTCTCCTTGCCGGAGCGGTGGACCTCAACGGCCCAGGCCGGTACGTCCACTGGAACATCTTCACGGTTTCTCTGGCCAACCTGGTGCTCATCGCCGTGATGGTGGTCATCTTCGCCGTGGCGCTGCTCATTCCCTTCCCCCATGGCTCACAGACGGCGGGCGACAGCCTCTCGGCTGACAGACCGAGCTCGGTCGGCCAGGAAGAGCTCGACAAAGGTGACGCCGGTTCGTCCAGGATGTGGACGGCGCGGCTCCGCCACTTTGCCCTGCGGCTGCTTCCTCCGGGCAAGCTGCTGCCCGATCGCCAGCCGGCGTACGTGGCCTCGTGGATCTACGTGTTCGGCGTGGCCACCCTGGCCGCCTTGGCCGTGGCCATCGTGTCGGGTTTCGCACTGGCCCTGGGCGGCCCCGACTGGTGGCACTACGACCCGGTAGGTCACTTCTTCAACAGCCTGCACCTGTGGAGCGTGGAGCTCTTCATGGCCTTCATGGTCATCCATCTGTGGGGCAAGTTCTGGATGGCCGCCTGGCGGGGACGCCGGGCAGCGGTGTGGGTTACCGGGGTGGTGGCGTTTCTGGCGTCGATCGTCGAGTGCTTCACCGGATACCTGTCGCAGCAGAACTTCGACTCACAGTGGATCGCCACCAACGGCAAGGACGCTTTCAACGCGGCAGGTGTGGGCGCCTTTTTCGACCTCATGAACTTCGGCCAGATGCTCATGTGGCACATCGTTCTCGTCCCTGTGGCACTGGTGGCCCTGGTGGGGGCGCACGTCCTGCTCGTGCGGGTGCGCGGTGTGGCGCATCCACTGCCGGCACGCATGGCGCGTGGACGTGCGCGGCGCCAGCAGGCACTGGCCGATGCCGCCGAGTGGCGAGGGCCGACCCGGCGGTATGACATCGTCAAGGAAGCGACGCTGGCCGGCGGACTGGTGCTGGTCCTGGTGGTCGTGTTGGCCGGGGTTCTCTCCTCCCCCGACGTGCCACCGTTGACGGTGCAGAGTTGGGCCACCGTGGCGCCCGCCGACTTCATGGCCACGGCCGCCAGCGAGTTGGCCGGCACCAGCGAGACAGCCACCTACGGACCCCCCTACAACCACGGCTCCTCGAACGTCCAGCGCATCGGCGTTTCGTGGCAGCTGCTGGCCGGCGTGCGCCAGCCCATCGACCCGGCCCAGAGCTTCGTTCTCTCGCCGCTGGCCAGGCTGGCCGTCGGAGATCCTCCCTTGGCCGGAGCGCTGGCCCGCTACCGGTCGGCCTCGTCCACTACGGAGACTTCGTGGGACCAGGTGTACCTGAAGGCAGTGACGAAGGTGACCTTTCACCAGGGGACCCCCAACGTGCCGTCTGCTTCCGACGGGCCGGTGCCCCTGCTGATCTCGAGCGAGCTCGGCCTGGCTCGCTCCGGCGGGCTCGATGCCGACCTGCTGGCCCAGCATCCTTTCTACGGCACGGACTACACCAAGCCGCTTCTCTTCCTGGAGGACGGCAACTACTTCTCATCGGTGGCGCAGGCCGACCACCTCACCGGTTCGCAGTGGGGGGTCATGAACGAGACCGGTAGCTACCCGGGGCAGCCCTGGTTGTGGCTCTACACGCTGTGGTACCAGCTGCCCGGATTCCGCAGCTCGGCCAACGTCGATCTGATCGCCATCTATCTGACGGGAGCCGCCACCATCCTGTTGCTGGCCATTCCGTTCATCCCGGGACTGCGCGACGTCCCTCGTCTCATTCCCGTCCACCGGTTGGTGTGGCGCAGCTGGAACGGTTCAGCCGGCGTCAGGCCCGACTCGGGCGACGGCTCCACCGGAGTCCCCGGCCCCACCGCTCCACCTGCGACGGCGCCCGGCAGGACGGGGGGGCGCGCCGGTCCGTAGCCAACCCACAGATGAAGGGGCGGCGGCCTGCGCCTCTGTTATCTCCGTCACCACGCGGCTGCGACGACTCCTCGTCGCTGTCCGACAACCCGGCTCGTCAAGCTGGCTCGAACCGTGAGGGTCGTCGCTCTTCACAAGCCCTATCAGCGGAGTTGCAACGGATGTGGCTATCACTGGACGGTTACGCGAACGCAGGCACATCAGAAGGTGCGCTAAGTGCGGCTCTGATCGCTTCTCCCAGCGCCTGGTTACCAAACGTCACCCGGCCGACTTCTCCAACCTCTGAACCGGCGACTGTCTCATGAGCGGCACCCGGTCCGGCGCCTGTCAGTGCACGAATTGGCGGTCGACGAAGCCGGCGACGAGCACCAACCATGCTCCAATCTCCACGGTCAGCAGGCTGGCCATGAACGCTCGGAGTCCAATCGATGCCCCGGCGAACTGATTCTCGGTGTCCTTCCGTAACCCGTGCCAGGTGTAGCCGGCGACGGCCATGACGAAGTAGGCAGCCAGGGCGCTTCCAGCCGCCATGTTCACAGAAAAACGCCACTTCCCGAACTGGACGAAGGCGCTTATGAGAAGGAGGGCAAAGCTGTACAGGAGCGCTGCCCTGTGCGCCACATCGGTGTACTGGTGGGCACGATGTTCCGGCGATCGCAGGATCTGTGCGTACTTCACGGTGCCGAGAAGTAGCGCCCACAGAAACATACCGGCAGCGAAGAGCATCACTATCTTCGACGCTTCGTGTAGGTGCACCTTCGGTCACCCCCATCGATCCAGGCGCCGACCATCGTGCCTTCCGGGCGAGCCTCGCGGGTGGACCGGGCATATAGTTGCTTCCCAGCGGCGAGGAGACTTCGTGGAGCACGCGCCCCAAGCAGATCACATTCGGCTTCTCTTCGATCCCCAGGTCGCCGTAGCGACATGCGCTGGACAGCGGCGCCGCTTTGCCTCCGTCGTCGAAGGCCTCTCGACGGAAGAATTGGCGTGGCCGTCGCGATGCGAGGACTGGACGGTCGGCGACGTGCTCCGACATCTCTTGTGGGTGGATCTCACCGTCCGCCGGATCTGGTCCGGCGACGAGTCGATAGCCGACGGATTCGACCCACGCATCACCCCGAACAAAGCGGTCCGAAAGGACCGGTCGGTGCCTGATGACGAGGTTCGAGAGCGTTACCTGTTGTCGTCCAAAGCCATGGTCGCCGACCTCGAGTCGTCGGATTCCGAACGGTTCGGACAACCGAGCCTCTCCCCTGCCGGGCACGTACCTTGGTGGATGAGCGCTGTTCACATTGGCTGGGACTCGAGCATCCATGAGCGCGACGCCTTGCTGCCACTCGGCCTCCGTGTCGAACAGCTGAACAACGAAACAGACCTCTACCTGGCGTACTCGCTGGTCTTGACGTCGTTTTTCGCCGGGCGAGACCCAATCGCCGTGCGTATCGGGCCCGCCGAGCTCCGCCGGGACAACGGACCGGTGATCGTGCGAATGGTCAGTAGTGCCGAAGTCGAGGATGAAAGCCGTTTCGAGTCGCCAACCGTGGTAACAACCGAGGACCCGGTGAAGGCCATCGACGCCATCTCGGGGCGTGGTGACGCCGGCGACGCACTGAGAGGCGAAGCGACTTTCGTCCATCGGCTCGGTGGGTTGTCGAGGTTCTTCAGTGCGGGTCCCTTGGGCTAAGGGGCACCCGCCACCACCACGGCGCGTGAGCACCGATCATCGACGACCGCCAGAAGCCTCTCCACGAAGTGTTCAACATCGGCCTGGTGTCGGTCCCTCTCTCCACGGCGGCAGCGCTCGGCATGCTCGTGCTCCTCGGGACCCACTGAGAAACGGTCAGGCGGCGGCCTTCGAGACCCAAGCGAGCAGAGCTCGATCCGAGAAGTTTCGAGACATGACGGCCGCTCCTGTGTGTTGCGCCTTGGCCGCCAGGTCGTGGTCGTCGGTGAGCAACAGGGTCTTGGTCCGCGGCGCATAGAAAGGTAGGACTGCGGCGAGGTCGGAGCCGTCGGCAACCTCCAGCCTGGTGTCGATGATCGACAGATCGGGCTGCATGGCGATGAGCAGCCCGAGGGCAGCGCCGGCGTCGTGCGCCCCGACGACGTATCCCAAGCGTGTACCGGCCAACTGCTGCAGGCGCAGCAGCGTCGGGAAGTCGATGGAGGCCACCAGCCCCACTGCCTTGCCATTCGCTTCTGCCTTCTGCTCCTCGGTGGGGTCCCATCGCCGAATCGTGTGGTCGACCAGCGTCTGAAGAAGGGCGGGATCGAAGGTCTGCCGGGGAAGGTCGGCCTGGGGTGGCAGCTCGCCGACCACCGGGGAGCAGCGACCCTCGGCCGACCTGGCACGCAGCACTTCGCTGGCTCGGACCAGGCCTGTGGCCTCCCGCTGCAGCTGTTCTGCGGCGAGCACCGTGTTCCGGGAGGCGGATATCAGCGCAGCAGCCTCTCGATGTAGTCGCTTGGCTTCGCCCCAGGCCTCGAGGGCGCTGAAGCGAAGGAGCTCTCGTTCGAGTGCGTCGATCATCGGGGGCCGGCCATCGGGCAAGGTTAGCGGTGGGTCACCGACGTCCGCCGAGCTCCATCGCCCGGCCTCGCACGACGCCGGGGCATCCACGGCGGTCCACGGTCTCTCAGGTCCGCAAACAGCGGGCGACCTCGGACAGGAACAGATCGGGGGCGAACGGCTTGCTCACGAAGGCGCAGACCCTGGGGTCAGAGAATTCGTAGTCCGTGCCGGAGGTGATGATCACCCTCGGTAGCTCTGTGGCCTCGTCGAGCTCCCGGAGCCCTCCCCGGTCGACACCCAAGTCCAACACGAGCAGGTCGACGCGCTCGCCGGCCAACCGGTCGAGAACTTCGTCCGGACCGGTGGCTTGGCCGACTTCGTAACCGGCAAGAACCAAGATCTCGGCCGTCGACTGGCGCACACTCTCGTTGTCGTCCATGACGAGGATGCGAGCGGTCACACGGCCCCCTGTCCGTGCATCAAGACGCCCGCCGTCTCACTCTCGCCTCCGTTATTGCCCTAGACAAACATGGA
Organism: Acidimicrobiales bacterium; assembly: GCA_035319705.1. GTDB lineage: Bacteria > Actinomycetota > Acidimicrobiia > Acidimicrobiales > UBA8190 > UBA8190. The sequence continues at coordinate 31,696 of DATHCF010000119.1, forward strand.
CCACGGCCTGGGAAAAGGGACCAAAGTCCCTACCCTGGACGCCCGGCGTCCGGTTCGCCGGTCCTACCGGGGCATGGGGGCGGCAGCGGGGGGCCGCGGCGCCCGCCTCCCGGCGCAGGCCCGCCTCCCGGCGCAGGCGCGGGGCCCTGTCCGCAGGAACACATGAGGTGAATCCAAATCACGAGACTGTGCGTGCGCCTTCCTGTCGGATTGACGTCAAGAACACTTCACCGAACGTTGGCCCTCCGGGGACTGACATCGCCGTCGCCGTCGCGTATCAAGAACGAGGTTTCGGTCGTCGGCGTCACCGAGGCCCATCGTCTTCGCCGGGCCCGGCACGCGAGCGACGGCGAGGACCCCACGGGGATCGTGCTCACCGGTGCGCCCACACCTACAGGGTGAAGCGCCCGGGCCATCCGATCATTCCTGCGATACGTCCGGAGCGGTGGGCCTGTTCGCAACGCCCTCGGGGACGAAGCGGAGACCGAAGCCGGGCTCGGTGACGAAGTAGCGGGGACTGGAGGGATCCGGCTCGAGCTTCTTGCGGATGGCCACCATGAACACCCTGACCAGGTTGGTCTTGGTGTCCTCGAGTCCCCAGACGTCCCGGAGGAGCTGGCGCTGGCTGACGAGCTTCCCGGGATTGCGTGCCAGGGCCTCGACCACGTGCCATTCGGTGGCGGTGAGGCGGATGATTCGGCCGTCTGTCCGGCGCACCTGCTTCTTGGCCAGATCCACCACGAAGTCGGCCGTTTCCACCGTCGGCGACTCGTCGAGGGGGACCGGGGCGCGTAGGGCGACCCGCAGGCGGGCCATGAACTCGTCCATCCCGAAGGGCTTGCTCACGTAGTCGTTGGCCCCAGCGTCGAGGGCGGCGACCTTGTGCGCCTCGGCCGTACGGGCGGACAGCACGATGATGGGGACGGTGGTCCATCCGCGCAGTCCGCGGATCACGTCGATGCCGTCCATGTCGGGGAGCCCCAGGTCGAGCACGACCACGTCGGGGTGCCGGCGGGCGGCCAGCGCCAGGGCCTGGCTGCCGGTCGACGCCAGCTGAACGTCGTAGCCCCGGGCCCGGAGGTTCACCTCCATGGTGCGAAGCATCGGCTTCTCGTCCTCGACGACCAGCACGGAGCTCATGGGTGAGCTCCGCTGTCGATCGGCAGGCGGAACACCATCGTCGTCCCCCCGCCCGGGGTGTCCTCGATGTCGAGACTGCCTCCCATGGCCTCGGTGAACCCCTTGGCCACCGCCAGCCCGAGCC
>DATHCF010000120.1:0-4467 GCA_035319705.1 Acidimicrobiales bacterium
TGTTCGGTGCGACGGCCAGGTTGGCTACGGCACACGGCCTGACCCGCTGAGAGCTGCTGCCTTCCGGCCCTGACTCGGTTCACAGGCGGCCGTTGCGCAGGACCCGGCCGTCGCACGGAACGCCGGGTCGCATCCGAAGCACCCCGGGGGGAAGACGATAGCCTCGCTGTCGCCGCCCTCGGTTCGTTACAGGGCGGGCTCCCGGAGGAGTGCGAGAGCGGCCGAATCGGCACGATTGGAAATCGTGTGTGGGGCAACCCACCGTGGGTTCAAATCCCACCTCCTCCGCTTTTGTGTCGGCGGTGCTAGCGCCGGCGTGGCTGGGACCATGCCGGCGCCCGCTGGCGGCGGACCGTCCTGCGTCCCCGGGCCAGGTACTGCTCCCGAGCGCGGCGCAGCTCACGCTCGTGACGGTGCTGCCGCCTGCGGCGGGACCGCTCGGCCAGCAGCTCGGGACCGAAGAACGCCCCGGCACCCACCACCACCGTTGCTCCGGCGTAGATCAACGACGCCAGAAGCGGCCACGACGTACGCATGAGCGAGAAGCCCGGCTCGTTCGCGGCGAGGAGCCGGGCTCCGGCTCGGGCGTCCTTGTCGATGGCGGCGTCGTCGCGGGTGGTCGAGGTGCTCACCATCAGCTCACTCACCGCCACGCGCCCCACCCGGTAGTCCACCGTGTAGGAGGTGCCCACCGGGGCGTGCGCCGAGGTGGTGGCGTCGTCGAGGGTGTAGGACACCCCTCTCGCCCCTGCCACACCCGCCACCGAGAACGTCTCCGGCTGGGTGGGCGTCTCCTCGGTGAAGCTCGGCGCCCTCTTCAGCTGGGCGATCTCCTCGGCCACCAGGCGCGAAGCGGTGGCGTCATCGGGCAGCAGCTGCAGCACGATGCCCGCCTCGGGTGGCCCCGACGACGACACGTACCACTCGCGGGCGTACATGGCGGTGGAGGACGGGTGGCGCTTGGCCGCCCGGCGGGTGACGGCGAACGTGCTCTGGGAGGGTAGGACCGACTCGGACAGCCCCGCCTTGGCCGGCACCCCGCTGAGGGCGGTGCGGGTGAGGACCAGGCGTGCGAGGAGGTGGCGGTCCACCGTGGACTGGCGGACGAAGACGAAGTACCCGGCGGCGGCCAGGAGCAGCACCACGACCACTCGCAGCACCCGGCCCCTGGTGACTGGGAAGGTCGGGCCCAGCCGGCGCACCGGCTCCAGGAGCGCGGACCCGAGGCGTCCCGGCCACTGCACGAGGCGCCGCCATCTGTCCGACATCGGGCGGCCACACTACCGACCGGCGCCGGGACCCCGGGGGCAGGTGGCCTCGGCCGTCCGGAAGCAACCGTCGCGCCGAACGCTCGGGCGCTTAGCGTGGGGCGGTGGTCGAACCGGCATCGGGCGGCGGAGAGGCTCCGGCCGCGCCTGGCGCCTGGCTGGACGACCGCTCGGCCATGCGCCTCGCCTTGGCGGAGGCGGGAACCGCCCCGGCACACGGCGACGTGCCGGTGGGAGCGGTGGTGCTGGTGGGCGGGGTGGTGGTGGCCGCTCGGCACAACGAACGCGAACGCCTGGGCGATCCCACCGCCCACGCCGAGATCCTGGCCTTGCGCGACGCCGCGTCCCATCTCGGCGGCTGGCGGCTGGAAGGTGCCACGGTGGTGGTGACCCTCGAGCCCTGTGCCATGTGCGCCGGCGCACTGGTGGCGGCCCGGGTAGGCCGGCTGGTGTACGGCGCAGTGGACCCCAAAGCCGGAGCCTGCGGAACGCTGTACCAGCTGTGCGCCGATCCTCGGCTCAACCACGAGATCCCGGTCACCGCCGGGGTGCTGGCAGAAGAAGCTGCGGCGCTACTGACGGCCTTCTTCGCCGGCAAAAGGGTCCCCGGGGACAGCGAGCTTGGCGCTGCACTCGAGTAACACGGGAGAACACCGACTCCGATTCCCAACTCGGTGCACACATCCAGGCGATGTCGCCCCGGGGACCGACGGCCGCCCCGCGTTGCCCGTCCGCCAGAAACGCGTATTCCCGAAGGACGTGGGGAGGGAATTCGAGGGTGAGATCGGTCTTGCTGCGGATACCGGTGCCACATTCCCGCTCTGCCCCTATGGCAATCTCGTTGGCTATCTTCTACGACAGGACGGCAGTGAAGCTACGTAGACAGCCCAGGGTCAGTCGTTGACGGACGGCCAGCGCCAGGCCCGTCCCCGACGGGCCGGCTACCGGACGATGATCGCCGCCGGTGTGCTGCTCGTCGCCGGGGTCGTCGCCTGGCAGGTGTACGCCGCCGTATGGGCGGCAAATTCCAAGGACACCGGCCGGGCTCTCGTCCACCGCTTCCTCCAGAACCGCGCCCTCGGCACTCCCCTTCAGGGTTCGAGCGCCGGGCCCGGCACCGCCGAGCTGACCTCCTGCTCCGCCAGCGCCCAGAGCAGCGACCCGGTCAGAGGACTGCTCGAGATCCCGAAGCTCGGTGTCACCGCGCCGGTCGAAGAGGGGGACGGGGATGCCCAGCTGGCGGTGGCCGTGGGCCACGACCCTGCTTCGGTGTGGCCGGGCACCGCCGGAAACGCCGTGCTCGAAGCCCACGATGTGAGCTACTTCGTGGCCCTGCCCGACCTGGCGGCGGGAGACACCATTCGCTACGTGTCACCGTGCACCACCTACGTCTTCCAGGTCTCGGGCCATGCCGTCGTGAGCCAGGGCCATCCCGTGTACAACACACCCGATCCGACCCTCACCCTCGTCACCTGCTGGCCCACCGATGCGCTGTGGTTCACGCCCGACCGCTACCTCGTCACCGCCAGCGAGGTGAGCCAGAGCTCGACGACGGGCGCAGGCCAGCAGTACCTCACCGTGTCGCCCCCGCCGAACGTGCCGGTGCCGTCGGCCCTGGCCGCCCAAGGAGTGACACTGGCCACCTACTCGCTGCCCATGGGCACCTTCAGCCTCACCGGCGCTCCCGATCAGGCCTGGGCCCAGACCACCAACCCGCTCTTGGTGCAGAACTCGGCCGTGGAGGCATTCATCGCCGGCGTGCGCTCCCTCAGCGAGAACCACCTCGACTGGTGGAGCGCCGTCGCCCCCGGCGTGCCCCCACCCACGCCGCTCGTGGGCGCCGACAACCCCAGCTATCTGAGCGGGCTGGACGTGGTGGAATCGGCCACCGGCACACAGGTCGGCGTCGTGACCCTGACCGACACCGTTGCCGTGACGGGCGGGAGCGCCCCCGGCCGCTACGCCGTGACCGTCGGGGAGACCGTCCACGACGGCACCCTTCTCGTCACCAGTTGGAGCATGCAGGCGTCCTGACAGCCAGGCGCGTCTTGCCCGACCGCACCGATTCAGCCCGGCAGGCGACCCGGCACGGAATCGGGCTACGCTTCCTGCAGCCATCGGCGAATCACGCAGGCCGGTTGCTGTTGCCGGTTGACATTCGGGTCTCCCGCCAAGCCAGTGCGTGGAGAAACGAGACAGTTCATGCCGGAAGGCACAGTGAAGTGGTTCAACGCCACAAAGGGCTACGGATTCGTGACACCTGACGACGGCACACCCGACGTGTTCGTCCACTTTTCGGCGATCGAAGGCTCGGGCTACCGCGAGCTCGCCGAGGGCCAGCGGGTGCAGTTCGAGTCGGAGACCGGGCAGAAGGGCCCCCAGGCGAAGTCGGTGCGTCCTGCCTAGGAGCGGTGACAACCAGGGGAGCAAAGCGGAGGAGAAGCGGGAACGGACCGAGTCGCGGTCTTTGCGCCGACCGTCGGGCGACTCAGACGAGCAGGCTCTGGCCCTCCGAGACTCGGGCAAGACGTACGCCGCCGTAGCTCGAAGCATCGGCCTCAAGCGTGCTGTCGATGCGCAAGCCGCATTCTTACGGGCGCTGCGGCGGCGGGAGGGCGAGGAACGCAGTCGCCTCGTCGACCGGGAATCCTCCCGCCTCGTCGAGCTCGAAACCCGTATCCGCTCTAGAGATGCCAACGAGCCGGAGAAGATGGAACGACGCCTGCAGGCCCTGGCGAAGCTGCGCGAGCATCTCCGGTGATCCACTGGTGAGATCCAACCCGAGCATGAGAAGGGCGACAGACGACAGGATCAATTGGATCTCGTCGTTGCCGTTTCTGGCGTTCCACGCCGTACCGTTTCTGGCCATTGTCACCGGCGTCACCCTGAAGGCGGTGGTGATTTTCGGCGCGCTCTACGCCATCCGGATGTTCGCGGTCACCGCCGGCTATCACCGCTACTTCGCCCATCGGAGCTACCGCGCAAGTCGTGTGGTGCAATTCGGCCTGGCGCTTCTCGGCGCAACGGCCGCTCAAAAGGGCCCGTTGTGGTGGGCAGGCCACCACCGCGCCCACCACCGCTACTCCGATACGGAACAGGACATCCACTCACCCCAGAAGGGGTTCTGGTGGAGCCACGTGGGCTGGATCCTCTGCGACCGGTACAACAAAGCCGATCTCGATCTCGTCCAGGACCTCGC
>DATHCF010000121.1:0-2285 GCA_035319705.1 Acidimicrobiales bacterium
AGACGTCCGCCGCGCCGGCCCACCGGGGTGCGCACGGCGTCGACGATGACGGCTTGCGGCATCGCCCTATTGTTGCCCGCTTTCTGAGGGTGTGTCAGATTCGCGCGCCCATGGACCTCCGCTTCGGCGCCGAGCAGGAGCGCGTGCGCGCGGAGGCGCGGGCATGGTTGGAGGCCAACGTCCCTCGCCCCGGACGCGGTGGGCCGCTGCCGTCGCTGGACACCGCCGAGGGCTTCGAGGCGCATCGCGCCTGGGAGCGCACTATGCACGCCGCTCGCTGGTCGGTGGTGTCGTGGCCCGAGCGCTACGGCGGGCGCGACTTGGGACTGCTCGAGTGGCTCGTGTTCGAAGAGGAGTACTACCGGGCCCGGGCGCCTGTCCGGGTCGGGCAGAACGGTATCTTCCTGTTGGCGCCGACGCTGTTCGAGTTCGGCACCGAGGAGCAGAAGGACCGGTATCTGCCGCCCATGGCCGCGGGCGAGGAGATCTGGTGCCAGGGGTGGTCGGAGCCCGACGCCGGCAGCGATCTCGCCGCGCTCCGCAGCCGGGCCGAGCGCCGTGGCGGTGACTGGTTGCTCAACGGGCAGAAGACATGGTGCTCACGCGGGGCCTTCGCCGACTGGCTGTTCGGGCTGTTCCGCAGCGACCCCAGCGCCGAGCGCCACCGCGGGATCACGTATTTTCTCGTGCCGCTCGACGCGCCCGGCGTCACGGTGCGGCCCATCGCCCAGCTCGACGGGGAGACCGGCTTCGCCGAGGTGTTCTTCGAGGACGTGGTCGTCCCCGCAAACCAGGTGCTCGGCGACGTCGACAGGGGATGGCAGGTGGCCATGGCCACCGCCGGCTCCGAACGCGGGTTGTCGTTGCGCAGTCCGGCTCGCTACAGCGAGGCGGCCGGGCGCCTGCTCTCTCTCTACGGGCGCTGCGCCGAGGAGCACCCGGGACGTGCCGCCCGCTTGGCCGACGATGTGGCCCGGGCGCTCATGAAGGCCGAGGCGTACCGGCTCCACACCTACTGGACCGCCACCCGTGTGCTCGACGGCCACGGCGTGGGCGCCGAAGCGTCGATGAACAAGCTGTTCTGGTCGGAGACCGACCTGCACATCCATCGCACCGCCCTGGAGCTGCTCGGCCCGGAGGCGGAGATCGTGGAGGACGACGGGCGGCCGGGGGAGTGGCTCGACGGCTTTCTGTTCGCGCTGGCCGGTCCCATCTACGCCGGCACCAACGAGATCCAACGCAACGTGGTGGCCGAGCGGGTCCTCGGCTTGCCCCGGTCCTGATCGGCGGCCGGTGCACTTCGCCTTCGACCCCCAGCAGCTCGAGTTCCGCCGACAGCTGCGGGCCCTGGCCGACAGACGATGCACTCCCGCCGATCTGCGTGCCGCATGGGACTCCGAGCAGGGGTGGTCGCCCGAGCGGTGGCGCGCCCTGGCCGAGCTCGGCGTGCTCGGGCTGACGGTGCCGGCCGTACACGGTGGCCTCGGCCTCGGTTTCGTCGACCTGGTGCTGATGCTGGAGGAGGCCGGCCGAAGCGGCCTGCCCGAGCCGCTGGTCGACAGCCTGGCGGTGGCCGCACCTTTGCTGAGCAGGCTCGGCGGAGGGCACGCCGAGAAGTGGCTGCCGGAATTGGTCTCCGGCCGCCTCGCCATCGGGGTGTCGGAGCCGGGACGTTTCCCCTATCTGTGTGCCGGCACGCAGTTGGGCGTCGTCTTCGACGGGAACGAGCTCCACCTGGTGGCGCCCACGCCGGACGAGGTGACCCGGCGCAGCATCGACGGCGCCCGGCACTTCGTCGACGTGGGTGCGCAGGTCACGTCCGCCACCGCCGTGGCCGGCGGCTCCCAAGCGGCCGCCGAGTGGCGATCTGCCTGCGACCGCGGGGCGTGGGCCAGCGCGGCGGTGCTCGTCGGCGTGGCCGACCGGCTGGTGACGACCGCTGCCGAGTACGCCGGGCAGCGCGTGCAGTTCGGCAAGCCGATCGGCTCCTTTCAGGCCGTGAAGCATCATCTGGCCGACGCGCTCGTCGAGCTGGAGTTCGCCCGGCCCCTCGTCTACCGGGCCGCCTGGTCGCTGGACGAACGAGACGCCGACGTGTGGCGCCACGCGTCGATGGCCAAGGCGGCCGCCTCCGACGCCGCCGACCTCGCTGCCTCGACGGCACTGCAGGTGCACGGGGCCATCGGCTACACGTGGGAGCACGACCTGCACTTGTGGATGAAGCGGGCCTGGGCGCTGGCCGGTGCCTGGGGCGACGCCGGCTGGCACCGGGCGCGTCTCTTGGG
>DATHCF010000122.1:0-2572 GCA_035319705.1 Acidimicrobiales bacterium
ACCGGTCCTGTGAACAGACGGCCGAATCTCAGATTCAGCTTGATGAGTGTGCTGGCTCGGAACTGAAGCAAGTCCAGAGCCAGCTCACGACCGTGCTCAGGAAGGACTCTGCGATGTTCGGGAAGAAGGCTGTCAATCGAGTTCAGGTCCAGTGGAGGCGCTTTCGAGACGCTGAGTGCTCTCTGGAGGCCAGCGTCAATAAGGGCGGCAGCATCGTCCCTTTGGACATCGAAAATTGTGAGATTCAGATGACGGTTCAGCGAATCCAGGCTCTCACGACCTTCTTCCAGTCCCTTCCCCACTGACCCGTGACGTATCCCAGTACGAGTTATAACCAGAAGTTGTGGATCCACGATCGCCTGAAGGGCGCGACGTACCCTCCAAGTCGACCAACAACGATTCCGCCGGGTGAGACCGGCGGGGAGGGATACGCCAATGTTGAAACTAGCCCCGGCCATTCGTGCGTCCAGACAGTTGGAGGTGATGCCATAGAGCAGATCTGACAGCGACAAGCTCGTCGTCGCCTGCCGGTGCAAGTCCGGTCCGGGTAGCTGCCAGGAGGCCCGGTAGCAGGCTGGCGGCGTCGGGGGGAAACGCCCGGCGTCGAAGCCCAGCGTCGAAAGCTCCTTTGGGAGAAGCAACTGTGCGGTCCGCAGCATCAAGCGAAGCCTGCCGCGTCGTTAGGGGTCCTGCCCTCGGGCGGGAACAGGGAGAGCCGAGCCCGGGAATTCGGGGCGAAGGCCATGGAAGCGGTGAAGACCCTGGAGGTGCAGCCGTGAGGAACTCCCCGGCGTATGGGGCGTGGAACGTACAGAAGGTGACGACGGGAACTGGAGAGGCCCTCCCCGGCCCGGTGGCCTGCGAGCAGTTGCCACCGGAGCGCCGAGCCCTATAACCGTTTACGCCGGGAAGTGGGCATCGAGCCGGGTGGGCGTCGGAGGCGGTCGTAGTACCGATCGAGCCGAGCGGACAACACAACCGCCGGTGAGGGAAGGGCCGCTACTTCGTCGGTGCGCTTTGGCGCAGGAAAGGGCTGGTGAGTGCCCACGTGGCTAGTCCCGCCGAGTCAGACAAGGTCCAAGCCCTGCAACGAACGCTCTACCGGACGGCCAAGGCCGACCCCGGACGACGGTTCCATGCGCTCTATGACAAGGTCCATCGCGGGGACGTCTTGGAGCGTGGATGGTTCGAGGTGCGCCGCAACATGGGCGCTCCTGGCATCGACCGCACGACCATCGACGACGTCGAAGAGTACGGGGTGTCCCGGCTCCTCGACGAGTTGGCTGCGGATCTACGGGAGCATCGCTATCGGCCGCTTCCGGCCCGCCGGGTCTGGATACCCAAGCCCGGTTCGACCGAGCAGCGTCCGCTGTCGATTCCCGCTATCCGTGACCGCATCGTGCAGGCGGCATTGAAGACGGTGATCGAGCCGGTCTTCGAAGCCAACTTTCAGCCCTGGAGCTTCGGATTCCGACCCAAGCGCTCGGCGCACGATGCCCTCCAAGTCCTCATCGACGAGGCCTGGCGGGGTCGAAGATGGGTGGTCGAGACGGACATCGCCTCGTGTTTCGAGGCGATCCCGCACGACCGGTTGATGCAGACGGTTGAAGAACGCATCTGCGACCGCCAGGTCCTCAAACTCCTCCGGTCGATGCTGGCGCCGCCGGAGTGATGGATGCCGGAGTGGTGCACCGTGCCGAATCTGGCACACCCCAAGGCGGGGTGGTTTCGCCCTTGCTCTGCAACGTCTACCTCAACCGGCTCGACCGGGCCTGGGAGACGAGGGGAGTGGGCAGACTGGTGCGTTTCGCCGACGATCTGGTCGTGATGTGTGCGACCCGCCAGCAGGCCGAGTATGCCCTGAGGTTGCTCACCGAATTGCTGGCCGATCTCGGGCTGGAGCCCAAGGCTGCCAAGACCAGGATCGTGCACCTCGAGGAGGGAGGCGAGGGTTTCGATTTCCTCGGCTTCCACCACCGCTGGGTGCGGGCTCGCTCACAGCAGGCTCGACAGGTGATGTTCTTGGCCCGTTGGCCATCGGACAAGGCGATGCAACGTGTGCGGGGCCGGGTGCGTGAACTCACTGTCCGGCGACGCTGCTGGGTGCCAATCGAGGTGATCGTGGAGGACCTCAACAAGGTCCTCCGTGGTTGGGCCAACTATTTCCGTTACGGGAACTCGGCCCGGCACTTCAAGAAGGTGCAGGACCATGCGCTGGAGCGCCTGGCGCTCCAGATGGCCAAACGCCATCACCGGTCTCGACAGTTCGGGATGTCGGTGGTGTGCTTCCAGTCACCGAACCGCATGGGACTCGTCGACTTGTCAGGAATCGTCGTCGCTCCCAGGCCCTTCCGGGACTGGCGGGGACGACCGAATGCCCGGCGGTGAACGGCGTCGGTGAGCCGTGTGCCAGAGAACGGCATGCACGGTTCGACGGGCGGGTGCTGGAAACGGGGTGACCCGGTCGGCCATCTGCGGGTTCCGGGCCGGTGTGCGGAGAACGCCACCACGATGGCCTGGTCGGAACCCAGCCGATCGATCAGTCGCTACCGCGCCAGCGCTCGACCCTACA
>DATHCF010000123.1:0-12333 GCA_035319705.1 Acidimicrobiales bacterium
GCCGGCGCCCCCGCCGGTACAGAGGCCGTGTCAGATGCCCGCCCGGTGACCATCGCCGACGGCGCCGGCACCGGTGGCATCGGCGGAGGCGACATGGTGCCGAGGCCGACGCGCACGGCTTGGCGCAGGCGCGACATCTTCTCCACGTGGGCGAAGCACGACCGGCAGGAGCTGAGGTGCCAGGCGTGGCCGTCCGGCCCTTCGCCGTCGAACCACGCCTCGAGCTCCAACCGGCGAGGGTGCCGCCTCATCCGCCTCATCCGCACGCGGCCCTTCTGTGCCTGCGCCCGGTCACGTCCGAAGCCGCCACCGGGTCGCTCCGCCCGAACCCGCCACCGGCCGGTGTCCCGACCGCTGATCAGCCGGCGAGCTTACGCGCCAATTTCCGGCGGGCCGAATGCAGTCGTGACATGACGGTGCCGATGGGTATGCCGAGGGTCCCGGCGATCTCGGCGTAGCTCATCTCCGCCATCTCCCGGAGCCACAGCACCTCGCGGAGATGCACGGGCAGCCGCCCCAGGCACCTGCTGACGGCGGCCACCTCCTCCCGGCGCACGACCAGATCGTCGGGTTGCGGATCGAGAGCGGGGCCGTCGACATCCCATTCGAGAGGATCCGGTCGCTTCGGGAGCCGGTCGAGGCAGCAGTTGCGCACCACACGGCGGGCCCACGCGTCCAACCGCGCATCGTCGGCGCTCCCCCAGGCCCGCCACATGCGCAGCCATGCCTCCTGGCAGGCGTCCTCCGCTTGGCCGCGGCCGGCCACCACCGTGGCGTAGCGGTAGAGCTGGGCCGCCCGAGACCGGTAGAAGTCTTCGAAACCCGTGGTCGTGCTGCTCGTCGTCATCCGCGCCCAATTCCGTGGCGCCGGTGGAGCGCTGAGCGGTCGGCCGCGACCTGCCGCCTGATTCATCCACCGACTGCTTTGAGAACAGGCGGGGGGCGCCCGTCTGGCGGTGCCGACGCCGCCACACACAGAGGTCCTGCTGCCGGGCAGTCTGCAGCCCGCTTCGGAGGTGAGGGGGCAAGGATCAGCCGTCTCGGACGAGCACGATCTTCCCCAGCTTCCCCGAAGCGGCGAAGGCCGCATAGGCACCGGCCGCCTCGCCCAGAGGGAAACGCCCCGACAGCGGCACGTGCAGCGTTCGGCGCGCCATCATCGGCACCACCTTCGTCTCCACCAGCTGGACCACCGACGCCTTGTCGGCGCCGGAACGGGCCCGCAAGGTCGACCCGCGGACCACGAGACGGTGCGACATCACGGTGAAGAGCTCGAGCGGCACCTGCGCCCCTGCACCCACGCCGATGACGCACAGCCTCCCGCCGGTGCCGAGCGCCCTGAGCGATCGCGTGAAGCCGTCGCCGCTCACCAGCTCCAGCACCACGTCGAAGGGGCCCTCGGCTTCCACCTCGCTCGGGTCGATGGCCCGGGCCGCCCCCAGGGCGGCCACGGCGTGGCGGTGCTCTGGCCGTCGTACCGACGCCACCACCTCGGCGCCTGACGCCGCCGCCAGCTGCACCGCGGCGGTTCCGACCCCACCGGCCGCTCCGGTGACGAGGACCCGGTCACCGAGCCCGAGCCCGCACTGGGTGAAGAGGGCGTCGTGCGCGGTGCAGAACGCCTCGGGAAAGGCGCCCGCCTCGGCCCAGTCGATCCCCTGCGGCAGCACCATGACATGTCGCTCGTCGGCCACCGCCAGCTCGGCCTGGCCACCGCCGCCCAACAGCGCCATGACCCGGTCGCCAGCGGTGAAGCGGCGCACCTCCGGGCCGACGGCCACCACCTCTCCGGCTAGCTCCAACCCCGGGATGTCCGGTGGGGCGTCGGGCGGAGCCGGGTAGAAGCCCTGCAGCTGTGCGACATCCGCCGCGTTCACACCGGCGGCCTCCACCTGCACGAGGACCTGGCCGGGACCGGGCACAGGGTCGGGATGGGCCCGCCACTCGAGTCGCCCGTCGGCGACGGTGGCGGCGTGCACTCAACGGTCCACGTCGGCCGGCGCGGACCGCCCTCGCCGACGCGCTCCTCGGCCGGCCCGAGGACGGCGGCGGCGACGGGTGCGTCCGTACAGGTAGCCGAGCACAGCGCTCACCACCACGGTCACCGCCAGGACCCACACGAGACGGGGATGACCGGTGACGAACCACAGCTGCACCTTCACCTTCTGGTCGTTCTCCACCACGAACGACACGATCACCGCCACGAGCAGCGCCAGGCCGGCCAGACGGGCGGCGGGAAGACGCCTGCCGGTCCGCCCCCCGTCGGACGGTTCGGGGGTCACTCCTCCAGCGCGATGTGGCCGTCGGTCCACAGCTTGATCCCGCCGAGAAGGCCGGCGGTGTTGTCCACGATGGTCACGTCCTGCGGTAGGGGCCCTTCGATGCGCCTCGAGTTCCCGCCACCCACGAAGCAGTGGTCGAAGAAGAAGAGCGCCCGCAGGACCTCCAAGGCCCGGCGCACGCGCCTGTTCCACTTGTCGTTGCCCACCTCCTTGCGGGCCACGTCCCCCAGCTGCTGGTTGTAGGTCCGGTCCTTGTGCAGCGGATGCTGCGCCAGCTCCAGATGCGGCATGAGCTGACCCTTGTAGAAGTAGGACGTGCCCACGCCGGTCCCGAGCGTCACCACCAGCTCGAGGCCGCGACCTTCGATCACCGCCGCTCCTTGGACATCGGCGTCGTTGGCCACCCGGGTGGGCTTGCCCAGGCGCGCCTGCAGGGCGCCGGCCAGGTCGAAGGCCCGCCATTTCTCGACGAGTGCGCCGTCGACGCTCGTGCCCGGCCCTGCCACCGTGACGAAGTGCGGGGCCGACAGCACCCGGCCGCCGCGCACCATGCCGGGAAAGCCCGCCGCCACCCGGTCATAGCCCGGCAGGGGCGCCACCAGGGCTGCCAGGTGGTCGACAAGGGTGTCCGGAGGGCTCGGGTAGGTGGTGTCCACCCGCACATGGTCCGCCACCAGTGCACCACCGGCGTCGAGCACCGCGGCCTTGAGGCCCGTTCCGCCGATGTCGATGGCCAAGGTGAACGGGCGCGCCGGGTGCTCGGACTCGCTCGCCGGCACACCGGCGGCCTCGGCGCTCTCGGTACCGGGACCTGCAGGGGCGGGGACGGACTGGCTCATGACGGCGACGCCGGCACGGATCCGCCGACGAGGTCCGCCGACACGAGGGCCTCGGCGCGCTGCGGTTCGTTCGTCCAGCGCTCGGCGTGCAGCACGTCGCCCAGGGCCGAGCGCCGGCGCCAGCCGGCACGCTCGAGGTCGGGGGTGTCCTGCAGATGGCTGACCGGCCCGAGACACAGCCACGCGACCGGCCGGATGGACGGCGGGATCCCGAGCAGCTCCCGCAGGAACGCCTCCCGGTAGAACGACACCCAGCCCATGCCCCAGCCCTCGGCGGTGCAGGCCAGCCACATGTTCTCGATGGCCAGGCACACCGAGTACAGCCCGGCGTCGGCGATGGCGTGGCGGCCGAGCACAGCCGGCGCGCCGCGCCCGGCGTCGTAGGTGACCACCACCGACACGCTCGAACCCAGGATGCCCTCGATCTTGATGCCGGCGAAGCGCGCGGCGCGCTCGGCGTCGAGCGAGTCGGCGAACACCGCGCGCTCGGATTGAACGTGCTCGTAGAAGGCACGGCGAATGGCACCGTCGGTCACCAGCACGAAATCCCACGGCTGGCTCAATCCCACGCTTGGAGCGCAGTGGGCGGCACCGAGGATGCGGCCCAGCACCGCACCCGGTACCGCCTCGCCGGTGAACTCCGCCCGCACGTCGCGGCGGCGGTGGATCACGTCGTAGAGGCCAGCGGCGGCCTGCGCCTCGCCCTGTGCGCTCCCCGACGGCGGCGACGGCACGGGGGAAGCGGCCTCCACGTACGGGGACCTTACCGATCCCCCGCCTGCCGGACCGACCGGGGGGTCACGAGCCGGAAGCCGATAGCCTCGCCACGGTGAGCGACCAGCCCTGGGCCGGCGACGCCTGTTCGCTCGTCGACGCCATGCGCGCCGGGGAGCTCACCCCCACCGAGGCGCTCGAGCTGTCGCTGGCCGCCATCGACCGCTCGGAGCTCAACGCCTTCAGCCACCTCGACCCCGACCTGTCCCGGGCGCGGGCGGCCAAGGCGGATGTGTCGCTTCCCTTCGGCGGCGTGCCCGTCGGGGTGAAGGAGCTCGAGCCGGTGACCGGCTGGCCGCTCACCGAAGCGTCGCTCGTCTTCGCCGACCGGGTGGCGGACTACACGACCACAGAAGTCCGGCGCCTCCGCCAGGCCGGTGCCGTGCTGGCCGGCCAGACCACCTCGAGCGAGTTCGGCGGCGTGAACTACACGAGCAGCAAGCTGCACGGCACCACCCACAATCCCTGGGACCTCGCGCGCACGCCGGGCGGATCTTCCGGCGGCTCCGCCGCGGCGGTGGCCGGTGGTCTTCTGCCGCTGGCAACGGGCAGCGACGGAGGCGGCAGCATCCGCATCCCGGCCGGGTTCAGCGGGCTGTTCGGTCTCAAGTCCACCTACGGGCGGATCCCCAAGGGACCGCGCACCTACCAGACGCCGCACACCGTGACCTTCGGCTGCCTCAGCCGTTCGGTACGCGACACGGCTCGCTGGTTCGACGTCTGCAACGGCTACGACCCGCACGACACCTTGAGCCTCCCCCCGGTGGACGGATGGGAGGCCGGGCTCGGCCACCACCGCCAGCAGTTGCGGGCCAAGCGCGCCGTGGTGTCGGTGGACCTGGGCGTGGCCGTGGTCCACCCGGAGGTGGCCGCCCTCGTCGAGGACGCGGCCGAGAGGCTGCTGGCCGACGCCGGCCTGGCCCGGGTGGAGGTCTCCGTCGGCTTCCCGCCGGCACTGCTCGAGTGGGCCATGTCGAACGTGGTGACCCTCGCCGCCGATCTGGGGGACCGCTACCCGGCCTGCGAGCACGACCTCACCATGGAGATCCTCCTGGCCATGAACGTCGCCTCGCACCACTACGACCTGGCCATGGCGGCCGGGGCCGAGCGCTTCCGCATCGAGATGCACGAGGCCATGGCCCGGCTGCTCGACGAGGTCGACTTCGTCCTGGCCGCCACCAACCCGGACGTCGCCTTCGCCGCCGAAGGACCGGTGCCCATGACGGTGGGCGATCGCGACCTGTTGGCCGAGTTCGGCGACGTGGTGCGCGCCGGGGCCAACAACGGCGTGCTCACCATGCCGGCCAACTTCTGCGGAAACCCGGCGATGTCCATCCCGGCCGGCACACTGCACGGGCTACCCGTCGGCCTGCAGGTGATCGGACGCCACCACGAGGAGCCGCTTCTGCTCGAGCTGGCAGCCGTGGCCGAAAAGGAGCGGCCGTGGCCGCTCGTCGCCCCCGGGGCGCCGCGTTAGCAGCCGCTCAGCGATCCGCCGTCATCTGGCGGCCAGCTGCACCGGCAGCGAGGCCAGACCGCGCAGGATGATGTTCTCCTTGTACTCGACCTCGCCGGTGAGCGCCCCCAGCTCGGCCCGGCGCAGAATCGTGTCGAAGGCGATCTGCGCCTCGAGCCGTGCCAAAGGAGCACCGATGCAGTGGTGCAGCCCGAAGCCGAAGCCAAGGTGCGGGTTGCCGGCTCGCCCCAGATCGAGCTCGTCGGGGCGCGCGAAGACGTCCTCGTCGCGGTTGGCCGAGCCGATGAGCAGCATGGTGAACTCCCCCGCCTGCAGCTCGACGCCGCCCGCCTCGATCGGCTCCAGGGCGATACGGCCGGTGAGCTGGACCGGCGAGACATAGCGCAGCAGCTCCTCCACGGCCGAGCGGGCCAAGGCGGGCTCGGCGCGCAGTCGCTCGAGCTGATCGGGGTGCTCCATCAGTGCGAGCAGGCCACCGGAGATCAGGTTGACGGTCGTCTCGTGGCCGGCCACGAGCAGCAGGATGCAGGTGGACAGCAGCTCGCCCTGTGAGAGGACCTGGCCCTCCTCCTCGGCTGCGATGAGACGGCTGAGCAGATCCTCGCCGGGCTCGGCGCGCCGGCGCTCGATCAGGCCGGCGAAGTACTGCACGAAGTTGAGGATCCCGGCCACCCGCTCGCGGACCGCCTCGGGCGGCAAGAGGAAGTCGGGGTCGAGGCCGCGCGCCAGGGCTTCGGACCATGAGCGGAACGTCTCGTGGTCCTCCGGCGGCACGCCGAGCATCTCCACGATGACCTGTACCGGCAGCGGATAGGCGTAACCGGCCACCAGGTCGCCACCACCGCGCTGGAGAAGAGCGTCGAGCAGCTCGTTGCACAGCTCCCCGATCCGCCCCCGCAAGCTCTCGATCACCCGCGGCGTGAAGGCCTTCTGGACGAGCCCGCGCAGGCGGGTGTGGTCCGGCGGGTCGCGGAACAGAAACGGGGCCATCTCCTCGAGCACCTCGAGCATGCCGCTCTGACCGGCTGGTTGCAGCGAACGCAGCGAGGCGAACCGCTCGGGATCGGCCTTGCGGGCGTCGCTCGACGAGCGCCGGTCACGCAGCATGGACAGGCAGTCGCCGTGGCGGGTGAACACCCAGAAGCCGAGCGGGCTGCGGTGCACCGGGTTGCTTCGGCGCAGTGCCTGGTAGACGGCGAAGGGATCTTCACGCCACGTCGGATCGAAGGGATCCCACAAAAGCGTCCCCGCCGCGGCGGCGCGGTCACGTGCCTCCAGGGCGCGGCGCTTGATCTCGGCGTCGCGCTGGTCCACGAACGCCGCCAGCTGGTCGTCGATCGTGGATGCCGCCTGTTCGTGACCGGAAGGTCCGCCGCTCACCACGGTCACGCTAGTCATGCGCCACCCGCCGGCGCAGATCGCGTGTGCGCCACCAGGGACGCAGCCGCAGGCGCATCGGCGGCAGGTGACCCGACACCGCCACCGCCGTTCCCGGGCGCAGGCGTCGCAGGTGGTCGGGGGGCGCCAGTGGCGACACGACCGGCGCCTCGGTGGTGGTGCGCGCCCCGCGGCCGTCGGTGGAGGTGGTGCGCTGACGGCGCTCGGCCGTACCGATGAGCGCACTGGCATGCTCGAGCGTCGCCGGGTCGGCGATGCCGGACAAGAAGACCTTCACCCGGTGGTTGTTGACGACGCTTCCGGCCCTGGGCCCGTATCGCGCCTGGAGCTGGGCCAGGTCCTGCCACACCGTGACCAGCTGCACACCGTGGCCCGCCGCCGTGGAGGCGAGCACGTCGAGCTCGGCCAGCGGGGCCACGTTGGCCGCTTCGTCCAGCACCACCAACAGCGGGGGCTCGAGCGGGCGCCCCGCACGGTTGGCGGCGGCGAATGCGCCGTCGAGCACCTCGGTGGCCAGCGCGCTGAACAGCGGGCGCACACGGCGCTGCTCGTGCGCCGGCGCGCAGAGGTACAGGGTGTTGGCCGAACCGAGCAGGGCGCCGGGGTCGATGGCCGGGCCACCCCCGTCGAGCGCGTCCTGCGGCTCGGCGAAGGCGTCGAGAACCGTCTCGGCCGTGCTGTAGACGGCACTGCGCTGGCGGTCGTCGCGCCCCCAGGTGGCGCGCACCGCCTGCAGGGCGGCCGCATGTCCGGCGTCGAACAGGGCGTCGGCCACCTCCATCTGTTCCTGCTCGTCGATCCAGCGCACCACGTCGGCCATGGTGCGCCCCGAGGTCGACGCCGCCAGCAGCAGCGGGGCGAGCAGCTTGGCCGCCGACGCGTACCAGAAGTCGGCGTCGGCCAGCGATCCGTTGGCCGGCCGGGCCGCCTCGACCAGGCTGTGGGCCACCCGTCTGGCCCCCGCCCAGTCGGTGGCACACAGAAGCGGCGACCAGCCGGCACGGGGCAGGGAGGTCGACGCCGTGGGGTCGTACACCCACACCGTGCCGCATCGCGAACGGAAGTCCATGGTCGTGGCGGCCAGGTCGGTCTTCACCGAGGCGGCCACCACCGGGCCCTGCCACTCCAAGATGGCGGGCACGGCGAAGCCACTCGTCTTGTAGCTCTGGGTCGGCCCCACCACCAACACGGAGTGGCCACGTTCAGCCGCCACCAGGCGCCGCCCGTACCGGCCCAGCACCAGGCGTCCGGGCTGCGGGCCGCGCCGCAACACCAGGGAGGCGACGTCGAACGGCCGCGCCCAGCGGGCGCCGGCCGCGGGGCCGCGCCCGGCTCCCGTGCCGCCCGCCGACAATCGGGAGGAGATGCGGCCCCGGCCCCAGCCCGACAGCGCCACCAGGGCCACGAGCGCCACGAACGGGTGCAGGGCGCCTCCGGGGGTCATCGCATCCGGGTGTCCGTGTCGACGAGCGCACGCTCGTGCGCCGACAGGCGGTGCTGGACGAGAAAGCCGCGCCCGCCCACCTTCCACAGGGCCACGCCACGCCCGAGTCGCGGCAGCAGCTCGGTCTCGGTGCTCGAAAGCCCGAGCAGGCCGGCCGCCTCGGCGCACTCACCCGGCGGCTGGGCGTAGACCACACGGGTCTCGGAGTCGGACAAGAGCCCCTGTGACAACCCGACCTGCTCCGAGCCGGCCGCCCCCGCCGCCGACAGGTCCGACACCCGGTGCAGCACGGCGATGTTCGCCACCCCCCAGGCGCGCGACAGCTTCCACGACGCCTGCAGCCAGCGGGCCACCGAAAGGTTCGACAAGATGGCCCACGCCTCGTCCACCACCAGCAGCACCGGCGAGCCGGCCGCGTCGCGGCGCAGCGCCGTCTGCAGCCACGACGCGGCACAGGTCATGATCACGCCCAGCGCGGCCGAGTGGTACACGGCGGAGAGATCGAGCACCACCACCGGCGCGTCGAGATGCACCGCGGCGGACGTCGGGCCGTCGAACATCCCCCGCAGGTCGCCGGCCACCAGGCGACGCAGCTCGAGCGCCACCAGCCGGCCGTCCGCTGCCAGGCCGGCCACGTCGGTACGCACGACGCTGGCAGAGTGCGCGGCGGGCTGGAGCAGGGCCTCCACCACCTGCGGGAGGGTGGGGTCGGACACGCGGCTGCTCACCTCGGTGACCGCCAGCTCCACCGCCGTGCGCTCGCTGGGCGACAACGCCCGGCCGAGGCTGGCGCCGGCCAAGGAGGCGAGCAGCTCGGCACGGCGGCGGGTGCGTTCGTCGGCCCCCGCCTCGTCGCTGCCCACGGCTTCCAGTGGGTTGAGTCGCAGGCTGCCCCCCGGGCGCAGGGCCAACGTCTCGGTGCCCCACGCCCGGGCCAGCGGCTGGTACTCGCCCTTGGGGTCGACGATCCAGGCGCGGCGGCCGAACACGAGCTGGCGCCACAGGTACGACTTCACGAAGGCGCTCTTGCCCCGGCCGATCTGGCCGAAGACCACCATGTTCGGATTCGAGATCACCCCGCGCCCGTAGAGCACGAACGGGTCGTAGGCGAAGGCGCCCCCGAACAGATCCCGGCCGACGAGCACCCCCCGGCCGCCGAGACCCCGTTCGGCCACAAAGGGGTAGGCGGCCCCCAGGTGCCGGGTGGTGGCCTGATGGGCGGGGCGAGCCATGAGGCGTCAGCGGCACAGACGCCGGCGAAGGCGCCCACGCAGGAGCAGGCGCAGGATCACGGAAGGCCGCGGCCGAGTGGCAAGGTGCAGGCGAAGGCGCGCCCCTGATCGCCGTAGCACCGCCGCAACTCGAGGCCCGAGCGCCCCGCTGCCTGCTCGATGCGCGCACAGCCGTCCTCGAGCTCGTCGGGGCCAGCCGCGCTCACCGTGACGTATCCGCTGAAGCGGTACTGGGCATGTCCGTCGGCCAGCTCGTGCTCGCGTCGCACCACCATCTCCTCCTCGCTCGTGCGCCGAGCCGTGGAGAGGAACCCGCCGCGCCGGCGCAGTTCGGCGTCGGCCAGGTCGGCGGTGCGTGCCTGTTCGGCACGGCGCGCCGCTTCCGCCGCGTCGAGCGGCTCCATCACCACCGACACCGAGCTACGCACCCCCGACAGCAGCAGGGGGGCGAGGAAATCCGGCCCCACCTCCCGCCGGGGCCATTCCGCCACCCAGTAGGTGACGTGCCAGGTGTCGTCGACCCTGGCCCGGCCCCACTCCGCCTGCACGGCCATCGGCCAGGGCCAGCACGCATGGCGGCGACGCTCGGAAGCGGGCCCCTCGGAAGCGGGCCCGTCGGAGACCGCCCGCACGACCTGGGCCAGCTCGCCGGGATCGAGGAGGCCGCTGCTGTCGATGGCGGCGTCGGAGAGCTGGCGGCGCAGCCACGCCACCTCGCGCAGCACGACCGTGCAGGCGCCCTGGCGTCCGCCGCCGGCGCTGCGCACCACCCGACCGGATCGCCGGGCGTCGACGGTGACCGACAGCAACACCTCGTGGGCGCGGGTCGAGCGGGCCTCTGCCTCCATCAGCGCCGCGTACGAGCGCTGTGGTGCACTGCGCGGATCGAGCACGGCCGCCGTTCGCCAGTGGTCCTCCAATTGGCGCTTCTCGTCGGGCAGACACCGCGCCGTCCACTGCAAGCGGTGCACCGCGGATCCCGGTCTGGCCGGCGCGGCGAGGGCGCCGGCCCATGCGGACACGCGCGCCGTCTTGTCCTCGGCTCCGGTCAACACGAAACCGGGACCGTAGGCCCGCACCACGCCGGTGTACGTGCCCGCCCGCGTGTCACAGATCACGGCCACGCAGTCGCCACCGGCGTCGACGCGCAGTACCTCCAGTCCGGCAAAGGGCGAGGACCCGCGCCGGCGGCGCGCCGTGGTCTCGTGCAGATGGCGCACGGCGTCGGGCGCCCACTGCTCGGCCGTCCGGCCGGCGACGGGCCAGGTGGCCAGCGCCACCGACAGGCTGACGGCTCCCAGGGCCAGAACCACACCACCGACCGACGGGTGCCGGCGCAGGACAAGCACGGCGAGCAGCAGGCCACACGACACCGTGACCAGCTGGCCACCGCGCCATCCGGCCACCAGCCCTCGGCGCTCCAACGGGCCGAAGCGATAACGCGCCCGCTCATCCGCCACCGTCGCCACCGTCCTCCTGGTCCTGCTCGGCGGTCCCGGCGCCGTGGTCGCCGCTCACACCCGCCGCCTGCATGACAAGGTCTTCCGAAGCGGTCTCGCCGGACCGCTGGGGCAAGCCGCTTCCCGCTTCGGTGAGCTGCGACGGATCGAATTCCGTCGTACCTCCGCCGGAGGCCGCCGCCGATCCGCCGCCCAGCCAGCCGGCGCCGTCCTCCATCTGCATGGCCAGGTTGGCGGTGCGCTGCGGTGCCATGGCCGCGTGCTGCAGCTGGTGGCGCGCCGACTCGAGGTGCAGCACCGCACCCGCCTCGATGGCCGGCACCAGCCGCAGCAACATGAACGGCGACATGGTGGCCATCGCCAGCAGCGCCACGCCGAGCACGACGTCGGCGAAGGGCCCGGCACCCGGCGTGCTGCGCACGGCACCGGCCAGCGCGGCGGCGGCCAGCGACAGCACGGCCGCCACCACCAGCTTGGACAGCACCAGGGCCGCCAGGGTGTCGGCCAGGCGGCGGCACCAGTGGGAGGTGGCGGGCCACACCAGCCCGGCCAGGGCCAGCGGAAGAAACAGCGTGGCGGCGGCCACCGCCGCAGCACGCACCGCGAGCTCCACCCACAGCGCGAGGCACGCCAGGACGATGAGCACTGCGCCGGCGAAGACCACGAAGACGGGCACGCCCTCGGCGAGCAACGGCCCCCCGATGCTCTGCGACAGGCGATCGAAGAAGGTCAGCGCGTTGCCGCTGGCCGAGTGCAGCACGTAGCCGGAGAGATCGTCGGTGAGCGCCAGCCCCAGCCGGACGAGCTCGACCGCCACGCCGGTGGCCAGCAGTGCCATCGGCAGCTTCACCAGGAAATTGCGCACGAGCATCGAGGCGTCCTGGCGATAGACGGCTTGGACCACGCCGCAGCAGGCCATAGGCAGCACGACCACCGCGGCCATGATCGCCATCACCCGCTCCTGGTCGGTGAACCACTTACTGCCCAGGTCGAGCGAGGTGCTGGACAGCATCAGGGCGCCGACCTTCCGCAGCAGGAACGTCGCGGCATCGGTGATCCCCGTAGCGGCGCCCTGGAAG
This sequence comes from Acidimicrobiales bacterium, assembly GCA_035319705.1. Taxonomy (GTDB): domain Bacteria; phylum Actinomycetota; class Acidimicrobiia; order Acidimicrobiales; family UBA8190; genus UBA8190. The sequence continues at coordinate 11,986 of DATHCF010000123.1, forward strand.
ACGAGCTGGGAAAGCGACCGGAGGGTGCCGCCCAGAACGGAGCCGAAAAGGCCCACCGCTCAGTGGACGTTCAGGCCGGTGTGGAAGAAGAAGTTGACGAAGGCCGGTGCGGCTCCGACCAACAGGGCGGCGAGTCCCGACGCCAACACGGTGCGGCGTCCGACGTAGGACTGCTGGTAGTTCTGGGCGTGCGCCCCGAGCGCCCACAGCCCCACCCCCACCACCAGGCCCACCAACGCGGCGATCAGGGCCCAGCCGCCGATGCCGTTGGCCAGGGTCTGCAGGACCGATCCACCGGGCAGGCTGTCGGGGTCGGGGGTCAAGGTGACGTCGCCGAGAGCGATCCAC
>DATHCF010000124.1:0-3890 GCA_035319705.1 Acidimicrobiales bacterium
CGCTGTCCGGGGGTGTATGCATCCACGGGGCGCCCCAGAAACGTTCGTCTATCTCTCTGTGCACTGCCCTGAATGCCGGGACCAGGATGCCCTGGCCAGGGCCAATCCTCAGCCCAGGGAGGGCCAGACCAGGCGAATAACGCGAGCCGGCGGAGCGATCCCGGTCAGGTCGGCTCCCGCGGCAGCAGGTCCAGGGGTATCCGGGTGCGGCTTATCGGTCGGTCCGCTCAGGGCCGCGCAATCCAACTGGCTCACCACAGCCGCGCACGATCAGAGCGATACTTGTAACGTGGCGAAGCCCGTCGACTGGGAGACGTTACTTGTCAAGGGCTACGAGCGGCTGAAGATCAGCCAGCGGGTCTTCCGGCGGCTTCCCCATGGTCCCCGCTGCAAGTTGTGCCAGAACCCCTTTGGCGGTATGGGCGGCAGGGTGGTCGGCCTCTTTGGGTGGAAGCCTTCACGCAAGAATCCGAACGTCTGTCAGCACTGCTTCGACCATCTACCGACCGGCGGTATCGAGATTGACATCGGAGTTGTCTTCGCCGACGTACGTTCCTCGACGGCCTTAGGGGAACGGTCGGACGCCACCACATTCGCACAGCGTCTGAACGAGTTCTATGCCACGGCCACGAAGGTGCTTATCCGAAATGATGGCCTTGTGGACAAGCTCATCGGCGACGAAGTGATGGGTCTCTTCATCCAGGGCATCGCCGGACCGGGATACCGGCGCAAGGCCGCCATCGCTGCGCTCGAACTGGCGTCCGCCGTTACCACCCTACCCCTCGGGGTCGCCGCGAACGCGGGTATCGCTTTTGTCGGCAATGTCGGCTCGGGAAGCGTCCTCGACTTCACTGCACTTGGCGATGCAGTCAACGTCGGAGCTCGTCTCCAAGCGCATGCGTCACCCGGTGAGGTCGTCCTCGCTGCTCCCCTCTATCAGTTGATTGAGGCTGAGTATCCCGATGCCCGTGCTGACCGGGTAGTGGTCCGCGGCCGCGAGGATCCCGTGGACGTTGTTGTGTTGACCTCTCCTGCGTGATCCGAAAGCTCATCACCACCACCGCTCGGACTTGCCGGGTCCGGTTCGGGCAGGCCGGGGCCGGTCGGGATCGCCGGGCAAGAGCATTACTGCGCACCCCGGCCCCGGCCGCCAGTAGCGCGAACCGGCACTTTTGCGCTGTGGCTATCTCCCCCAGCTATCCACGAGGAGCTAAGAACTCAAGAGGGATGTTGTCTGGATTGCGGAACGACAAGCCTGAGCCGTGAAGCTTGTCCACGATTCCGCCGTTTTGCGACACCGAGCTGGTTCAGATGGCGCCCACACTCCTCAAGCTCAGAGCGGCCCGGCTGGCTATACCTTGCCGGGCGCCTCAACTTCGTTGTATATCGCAATGGCGGGAGGGCCGGTGACTCCAACAGACTCCATGATCTTTGCAACCTTGGCGTTGCCCTCGAAGAAGCTCTGGAACTGTTCCGCAGTTTCCCACTCGTCGATGACGACGAGTTCTCCTTCGCCGGAAACGAAGGTGTGGTGGATGAGCCCACCGCCCTTGGTGTCCTCGGTAATCTCCTCTAGGAGCGCTCCGTTAGCTTGCAAGCCTGCTATGGCCTTCTCGATGTCGGCAACTGGGAAGTGGGCAATGACGGTAACACTCATGACGGGAACTTCTCCTCAGTAAGGTCGACCACCCCCTCTGAGGCGGTCTGGCCACGTTACGACATTTCTGTTGTGCCCGCTCGGCAGTCGGGTCATCCGCATTATTGCCCCGCAGAGTGAACTCGCCCCCGGTGGGTAGTGCGCCCCCCGGGATGGTCGCGACTGGCCGGACCATTCGGAAACACGCCCGACCGCTGATACAGCTCGGGTGGCCGCTGGGCCGAGGCGAGAAGGACCGGCATCCCTGACGGAGCGGGCCGTGTCAAGGGGCGGAGAAGTTTTTCTTGTTGCACAGGGTGTTCCTGAGCTGACCGACGTTGTGTACGCGGGCGCGCGCCAGCGACGAGCCGGGGTCAAGGCTCGCTGTGTCGACCCGGAGGGCTTCGGTCTTGACGCCGGCGAGGAGCGGCGCATGCTCGGAGTCGTCGTCGGTTCCTAGGGCGTGTCAAGGCCTCCCGGTCGAACGGAAAGACGCAACGATCCGCACCAGAGTTCCCTCAGGTCGTGAGGGGGGCAGCCTGGACTCGGCTGCCGGGCATCCCTTCGCCGATGACATGTCACGAGCATGGTGGGATCCGGCCACGACCGACGGGCTCAAGCACTTTCCCGGCTTCGCCTCTTGGGGAGCCATGCCGATTGACGGGCTCGCGTGCGGTCGCGTCCGAGCCGGCTCACGCCGCCTTGGGCCGAAGGGAGCGGATCTCTCCGTCTCTGAGCCCGTAGTAGACGAGCGTGAGGAGTTGGCGCGCCACCGCCACATGAGCCTTGGCCTTGCCCCGGCGTTTGGCGATGGCAGCGAAGTTGGACCGGATGGCCGGGGTGCCCCTGCTCTTGGCCGTGGCCTCGATAGCCGCCCAGCGCACCAGGCGCGATCCCATCTTGGTGATCCGGCCCCGGACGACTTTGACATCCGACTCCCGGTGCTTGGGGGTGAGCCCGGCCCAGCTGCACAGCTTCTCGGCCGAGGCGAAGCGGCTCACGTCCCCGATCTCAGCCACGAAGATGGCGGCGAAGATCTTGCCCACGCCGGGGATCACCTGGATCGCCTGGTAACCAGGATGGTCCTTGAGCACAATGTGCAGCTCACGCTCGACGAGCTTCACCTCGCGGTCATAACGGCGGATGAGCTCGCGCAGCGACTCGATGCGATCGGCGTATGCCGCCGGCAGCTCCAAGGCGTCGAGCTGGGCGTTGCCCCCGGGGCCGAACATGTCGTAGCGAGTGGGCAGCACCCCGTTCTTGGCCATGACCGCGTGGACCTGGGACTTGAGGCCACTGCGCAGGCGCACCAGCTTCACCCGGTAGCGCACGAGCTCCCGGAGCTCTCGGATCTCGGGCGGTGCGATCCATGCCTCGGGCAGCTCGCCCAGGCGCAGCTTCTTCACGAGCTCGAGGGCGTCGCGCTCGTCATTTTTCACCCGCCTGTTCTCCCAGTTGAGCCCCGACGGGTGGGCCAGGTGAATCACACAGCCCAGCTCTTTGAGCAGATCGGCCAGCCAGTAGTAGCCATAGGTCGCCTCGAAGACCACCTCGGGGTTCTCGCCGGCCTCCTTGATAGCCGCGGCGATGAGCATGGGATCGTTGTCCAGGTGGTAGGTGGCGAGCTTCTCGCCAGACTGGCTCACTCGGACGATCACCGACCGGCGCCGGTGCAGGTCGATGCCGACATACTGTCGTTCGGACACGTCGGTACCTCGCTTTCTGTCGTGCCTTTGTTTGGCGACCGCGAGTGTGCCTGCACTCGTAGTGGCACGTGAGGGTGAGGACCGACGTGTCCTCTTTTGGGGAGTAGAGGGAACCCTGGCCACCGGCGGACTCCTGGATGAGAGCTGGGCTGACGGCCACCGGCAGGAAGTGCTCGAACCGTCAGCCGGAGTGGAAGGCCCGCTCCGTCATCCCATCACTTTTAGGGTGGCCTGCCCCAGGGTGGCCTGCCCCTGCGCTAATCCTCGGACGAGATACGCCGCGTTTGATCCTTCAGCGCGGTGATCCAGACAACCAATACGATGAAGGCGCTGATGAACGCAAGGAGCTTGTGAAACTTGTGCAGGGTGCTCCAATTCACCAATTGGTTGAGGATGAGGGGAACAAACCAGCCGAGCACCGCGAGTACAAGGCCCCACTTGAGCCCACCTGGAGGAAGCTGGTTTCTACTTTTGAGCGCGTAGCCGATCGCAACTGCGACCAGTCCGGCGCCCCATACAAAGCCAGCCGCCCCATAAACCGGCCATGG
>DATHCF010000125.1:0-12299 GCA_035319705.1 Acidimicrobiales bacterium
TTCTCCTTGCTCACATGAGTGTAGACCTGCGTCGTTCGCAGACTGGCATGGCCCAGGAGCTCCTGCACCACCCGCAGATCGGCGCCCCCGTCGAGAAGGTGCGTGGCGAAGCTGTGGCGCAGGGCGTGCGGGTGGGTCGGGCGTGGCGATCGCCGGTCGAGAAGCCGGCGGACGTCACGCGGACCGAGCCGGCGCCCCCGGGCATTCAAGAACAGCGCCTCCGGAGGTGACTGCGGACTGCTCATGGCCGGAAGCCCCTCGGTGGTCCAGCGGCGCAGCGCGGCCACGCATCCCTTGTGCATCGGGACCCGGCGCTGACGGTCGCCTTTGCCCACCACCGTCACCGTCCGGCCCGCCAGGTCCACGTCGCCGACGTCGAGACCACACAGCTCCGAAACCCGCAGCCCGCATCCGTACAGCAGCTCGAGCACGGCGTCGTCGCGTCGGCAGACGGCCTGGTGTCGGTCGTCCCCTGACGGGCTGTGGCCGTCGAGCAGCGTGTCGATCTCGGAGTGCTCGAGCACGCGTGGGAGACGGCCCGGCCCCGACGGCGCGCGCAGCTGCGCCGCCGGGTCGCAGTCGAGCACACCGCGGCGCACCAGCCAGGCGAAGTAGTGGCGCAGCGCCGCCGCCTTTCGCGACACCGTGGCACGCGCGTAACGGCGGGTGGAGAGATACGCCAGGTAGCGGCGCAGCATGAGCCGCTCCACCTGCTCGGGCCCGCCGGCGCCGGAGCGGCCGGCCCACTCGGCGAAGTCGCGCACGTCACCGCTGTAGGCCCGCACCGTGTGCGCGGAACGCCCGGAGAGGGAACGGCCAAACGCCTCGACGTCCCAGGACATCGGACAACGTTATCCCGCCACGCGTCGTATTCACGGCTTTGGAGGGCTATTCTCGTCGCGCTGCATTCAACCCGGGGTGCCGTAGGCAAGCCGGCCCGCGGTGGCAGGTCGAGAAATGCAGCGCCCTCAGGAGCCGGCATGACCAAGAGTGGACGCATTCTGCTCGTCGAGGACGACGAGCGCATCCGGGCGTCGACTCGCTTGGCCTTGGAGGAAGAGGGCTACGACGTCGACGAGGCGACCTCCGGCGAGGACGCCCTCGACCGATTCGCCGAGCGGCGCTCCGACGTCGTCCTCCTCGACCTCATGCTGCCGGGGATCGACGGGCTCGAATGCTGCCGGCGGCTCCGTCACCTGAGCACCGTTCCCATCATCATGGTCACGGCTCGAACCGACACCGGCGACGTGGTGGCCGGCCTCGAAGCCGGCGCCGACGACTACGTGACCAAGCCGTTCGTGGTCACCGAACTGACCGCCCGCGTAGCAGCCGCCCTGCGACGCGCCCGCGCCAGCGGAGAGCGCAGCTCGCTCGTGCTCGGTGACGTCGAGGTGCGGCCGGACGAAGGTGTCGTGCTGCGCCACGGGCAGGACGTGCACTGCACCCGCACCGAGTTCCGCCTGCTGTGCGAGCTGGGCGCCCATGCCGGCAAAGTGCTCAGCCGCGAGCAGCTGCTGGATCAGGTGTGGGGATACGACTACTTCGGCGACGGCCGCCTGGTCGACGTGCACATCCGCCGGCTCCGCACCAAGGTCGAGGACGACCCGGCCAACCCTCGCCACATCCTCACCGTGCGGGGAATGGGCTACAAGCTGGCGTTGTAGACGCCTCATGAGACCTCCGGCGCGCAGCAGCTTCTTCCACCGGGACTCGCGACTGGGGGTGCGGGCCAGGGTGACGTTCACCTTCGGCCTCGGCGCCCTGGCCCTGTCGGTGGTGATGGCGGGACTCACCTACTTCACCGCCCGGCAGTTCATCCTGAACGAACGGCAGAGCACCGACACCCACCAGGCCTACGTCAACGCCTCGCTGATCCGCTCCGCGCTGCGGTCGCAGAATCCCAACGTGACGCAGCTCCTCGGCTCGCTCGACACCCTGCCGGGATCGCTGTCCGTGCTCGATCGCCAGGGCCAGTGGTACGCCACCTCCCCCATCGCCGTCGGCCAGAGCGACCTGCCGGCCGCCCTCCGGGCCGACGTGCTGGCCGGGACGCCCGCTCTGCAGCGCTTCGGGCTGCGGGGCACGCCCGAGCTGGTCGTCGGCGTGCCGGTGCCGAGTGTGCAGGCGTCGTACTTCGAGGTTTTCTCACTGGCCGACATCGCCCGGACCCTCGACATCCTCGCCCTCGCCCTGTCCGGTGCGGCCGTCGTCACCACCGTGGCCGGTGTGGTCGTGGGACGTTGGGCGAGCGGACGCGCCTTGCGGCCGTTGTCGGAGGTGTCCGCTGCCGCCGAGACCATCGCCGGCGGCGAGCTCGCCACCAGGCTGACTGCCGGCCAGGACGCGGACCTCTCGGCCCTGGCCACCTCGTTCAACCGGATGACCGACGCCTTGCAGGAGCGGATCGAGCGCGAGGCCCGCTTCACCTCTGACGTGAGCCACGAGCTGCGCTCCCCGCTCACCACCCTGTCGAGTGCGGTGGGGGTGATCACCTCGCATCGGGCCGAGCTCCCGCCGCGCAGCCGCCAGGCGGTGGACCTGCTCGGCGCCGAGCTCGGCCGCTTCCGGCACATGGTCGACGACCTGCTCGAGATCAGCCGGGTCGACAGCGGCTCGGCCGAGCTGTCGCTCGACGAGGTCGAGGTGGCCGAGCTGGTCAGGCACGCGGCGGCGGCCGCCGGAGCCGGGGATGCGCCGTTCGAGATCGACGACACGGTGGCCGGTCAGCGCCTCAGCGTGGACAAACGCCGCATCGAGCGCGTGGTGGCCAACTTGGTGGCCAACGCTCAGCAATACGCCGGTGGGGTGAGCCGGCTGGCGCTCGAGCCTGCTCCGGGCGGCGTGCGGCTGGTGGTCGCCGACCGGGGGCCGGGGGTGGCCCCGGCCGAGCGCGAGCGGATCTTCGAGCGTTTCTACCGCGGGCAGGTGTCGGGGCGACGCGGTGGTGGTGACGGCACCGGCCTGGGGCTGAGCCTGGTGGCCGAACACGTGCGCCTGCACGGCGGCCGGGTGTGGGTGGAGGACGGGCTCGGTGGCGAGAACCGTTTCGTGGTCGAGCTGCCGGCTCTTCACCCGGCGGGCGACGCCGACGGCAGCCCGCATGCCGACGGCGCTGCCGGCCACGAGGAAATCTCCGGCCGCTCCGGAAACGGAGACCGGCCATGAGAGACAGAGATAGCCGCCGCTTTGCCGCCCGCCTCGTCGCCGCTTCGTGCGCGGTGCTCGCCGGTGTCGTGCTCTGCGGATGTGGGGTGCCGGTGGACAACTCGCCCACCGCGCTGGCCAAGTCGGCCGTGCCCTTCGGCCTGCTCGAGCCCTCGGCGCCCACTCCCTCCACCACCGCTCCGCTCGTCACGGTGACGGTGCAGATCTTCCTTCTCTCCTCCACGGGCCAGCTGGTGGCGGTAGCCCGCAACGTCCCGGTGCCGGCCGCCTTGGGCGCCGTGCTCGGCGCCTTGATCGACGGTCCCACCAATGCCGAGGCGGCGGCAGGACTGCAGAGCGCGGTACCGGCCCAGACGCAGGTGGTGTCGACGTCGATCTCTTCCGGCGTGGCACAGGTCGACCTCGCCGGTACCTTCGGCCAGCTGGTGGGTCAAGCCGAGATCGACGCCGTGGCCCAGATCGTGTTCACCGCCACCGCCTTGACCGGGGTGTCGGCGGTGAGCTTCGAGCTCGACGGCCAGCAGGTCGCCGTACCGGCAGCCGGCGGTGTGGAGGTGCCGGTGGCCAACCGCGCTCAGTTCGCCTCCATGGCCCCCGCCGCGCCGGCGACCTGAGACCGCCAGGCGGCCTCAGGTCCGCCAGTCCAGCCGCTCGGCGTTGCCCCACAGCCGCTCGAGGTCGTAGTACTCGCGGTCCTGCTCCTGAAAGACGTGCACCAGGAAGTCGCCGTAGTCCATGAGCACCCAGTGGAGCTCGCGCAGACCCTCGACTGACCACGGGGAACGTCCGGTGGCCTCGCGCACGCGCAGCTCGACCTCGTCGGCGATGGTGCGGACCTGGCGGGCGTTGCGCCCGGTGGTGATGACGAAGGCGTCGGTCACCCCGAGCAGGTTCCCCATGGCCAACACCACGGTGTCCCCGCCCAGCTTGGCGTCGGCCGCCCGCGCTGCCACCAGGGCGCCTTCCGGCGCGGCTGGGGCCTGCAATTCCTCGGGTTCGACCTGTTCGGTGGGTGACACCCGTGTGCCGCTCGGCGTCATCCTGCTCCGGCGCTCTGGGCGACAGCCGTGGTCATCTACTTCGAAGCGTACAGACCACGGCGGCGAATGCAACGGATCGCCGCCTCGGGGACGAGAAAATTCACGTTACGGCGATCCCGGAAGCGGCGACGCAGGTCGCTGCTCGAGATCTCCAGGGCGGGAATGGCGACCCGCCGGACCCGCCACCGTCCCCTCACCTCGCCGTCTCGTACCCCGCCCCGCTGTACCACGACCAGCGTCACCGTCCCGACCAGCTCCTCCACCCGCTTCCAGGTCCCGAGCTCGCCGGCGACGTCCGCCCCGACCACGAGGAACAGCTCGGCGCCGGGATGTGCCCGGGCCACTTCGGCCACGGTGTCGGCGGTGTAGCTCTTGCCGCCCCGGTCGATCTCGATCCGGCTGGCCTCGAGGCCATGGACCCCCTCGACGGCGGCGGCCACCACGGCGTAGCGGTCCTCCGCCGGGGTGAGATTGCGTCGGGCGCTCTTCTGCCACGGATCGTTGGCCACCACCAACAGCACCCGGTCGAGGTCCAGCGCCTGGCGTGCCTCCAACGCCGCCACCAGGTGGCCGACGTGGATGGGGTCGAAGGTGCCCCCGAAGATCCCGATGCGCGCGCTGCGGCGCGCGTCTCCGACGCGCAGCTCGGCCACCGCACGACTTTCCGGCTCAGGCGCCCGACAGGCGAGCCACCACCGGGGCGAAGTCGTCGACGTCGTTGTCGTGCACGACCCAGTAGCTCATCCCCCATCTGCGCCGTCGCGACTCGAGGCTGTCGGCGATCTGGTCGACCGACCCGATGAGGGCGATGGGCACGTCGGCCGCCACCTCCGGCGTCATGCCGAACATCTGCGCCGTCTCCTCGAGGACGCGCCCGCCGTCGGCGACCACGCGGACCAGAAAGGTGAGGCTCTGGATCTCGATAGCGTCGAAGCGCTCCCGGGCCCCCTCGCGCACCCAGCCCAGGCGTTCGTCGTAGAGGTCCGGAGCCAGCGAGGCGATGGACTGCGGGCCCACGTGACCCTCGGTGAGGCGGGGGTTGAGCCCCACGATGTCGGCTTCGCGGCCGGCCACGGTGAGGACCTTGCGGCTGCCCCCTCCGACCACGAGAAGCGGGTGCGGCCGGCGCCAGGGAGCCGGGCCGCCGTGTGCGCCCTTCAGCTGGTAGTGCGCGCCGTGGAAGTCGCCGCCGCCGGCCCACAGCATCTTCATGACGCCGATGGCCTCGGCCAGGCGCTCGACCCGCACCCCGGGTGCGTCGAGGACCATGCCCGACTCCTCGTAGTCGGTCGTCATCCATCCGGCGCCGATGCCTAGTTCGAGGCGGCCCTCGGACAGCAGGTCCAAGGTGGCGGCCTCCTTGGCCACCAGGAGCGGATGGCGGTAGTCGTTGCCCAGCACCAGCGTGCCCACGCGCAAGGTGCTGGTGGCCTCGGCGGCGGCGGCCAGGGCCACCATGGGGGCGAACTGGTCGCCGAAGTGGTCGGGCAACAGCACGCTCGAGTACCCGAGGTCCTCGATCTTGCGGACGAGCGACCGCCAGGCGGCGCCGCTCTCGGACCTGGACAGCTGCACCCCGAAGCGGAACGGGTGAGGTTCGGGCATCGGCGAAGCCTATTTCGTTGCCTTCCCCGCCGTTACGCTGGTGACCCTATGACCAGCGGGAACTGGACCCCTTCGAGCTGGCGGGAGCGGGCTGCCGCCCAGCAGCCGCGTTGGCCCGACGAAGCGGCGCTCGACGGCGCCGTCAAGGAGCTGTCCGCCCTGCCCCCGCTCGTCTTCGCCGGTGAGGCCCGCCGGCTGCAGGCTTCGCTGGCCGAGGTCTCCGCCGGCCGGGCCTTTCTGCTGCAGGCCGGGGATTGCGCCGAGTCGTTCCTGGAGTTCAGCGCCGACAGCATCCGCGACAAGCTGAAGGTGGTCCTGCAGATGGCCGTGGTCCTCACCTACGGCGCCGGCGTGCCGGTGATCAAGGTTGGGCGCATCGCCGGCCAGTTCGCCAAGCCCCGCTCGGCCGACACCGAGACGGTGGCGGAGGTGGAGCTCGAGTCGTTCCGCGGGCACATGGTGAACAGCGAGGCCGCCGACGTCACGGCCCGGGTCCCCGACCCCGCGCGGCTCGTCTCCGCCTATCACCAGTCGGCCTCCACCTTGAACCTGCTGCGGGCCTTCACCACCGGTGGCTTCGCCGACCTGTCGCAGGTGCATCAGTGGAACCAGCAGTTCGTGCGCTCGAGCACCGAAGGCCGCCGCTACGAGCAGATCGCCGCGGAGATCGACCGGGCGCTTCGGTTCATGGCTGCCTGTGGCATCGACCTCTCGGCCGAGACGTCGCTGCACCAGGTGGAGTACTTCACCTCCCACGAGGCGCTCATCCTGCCCTACGAGGAGGCGCTCACCCGCATCGACTCGCTCACCGGCGATCCCTACGACTGCTCCGCCCACATGCTGTGGGTCGGAGAGCGCACCCGACAGCCAGACGGCGCCCACGTGGAGTTCGTGTCGGGCATCCGCAATCCGCTGGGATTGAAGATCGGCCCCGGCGCCACCGCCCAGGAGGTGCTGGCCCTGTGCCGGCTCCTCGACCCGGAAAAGACACCGGGGCGGCTGACCCTCATCAGCCGGATGGGGGCCGCCAACGTGGCCCGGGTCCTTCCCTCCATCATCGACGCCGTGGGCACCGCCGGGTACCCGGTGGTGTGGGCGTGCGACCCCATGCACGGCAACACCTTCCTGAGCGACGGGGGGCGCAAGACCCGCCGGTTCGACGACATCCTGGAGGAGATCCGGGCCTTCTTCGAGTGCCACCGCCGGGCCGGCACCTGGCCGGGCGGCGTGCACGTCGAGCTCACCGGAGACGACGTCACCGAATGCCTCGGAGGCATCGGCGACATCGTCGAGGACCAGCTGGAGGAGCGCTACACCACCATTTGCGACCCGCGTCTCAACGCCCGTCAGTCGATCGACCTCGCCTTTCGGGTGGCGGAGCTTCTGCGCGCCTGAGGGCCGAGCCGGATCACGGCTCGGGCTGAACCCTCGCTACCGGACATACCTATTCGCGTCTCACGTCAGACGTGGCGTGGGCCGTCAAGTGAGCTCGGAGACGAACTGCTCGAGCTGTCGAAGGTTGCGGCACTCCACCACCGAGTCGCAGTGCACGGCGTACTCCCCCACGATCGAGTCACCGGTCCCCCAGTAGGCGCGCGGCTCGGGATTCAGCCAGTACACGTGGCGAGCGCGATGGCGCAGCTCCTGGACCACCCAGGCCTGGCTGGCGTGGTAGTTGTTCCGGGCGTCGCCGAGCAGGAGCACGCTCGTGCGCGGGGTGATCTCCTCGCCCCAGCGCTCCCAGAAGACGGTGAGGGCATGTCCGTAGTCCGAATGGCCGTCGACCCATACCACGTCGGCCTCGGTGTTGATCCGGTGCAACGCTTCGGCCACGTCGTCCACCCCGTCGAAGAACCGCGTCACCTCGTCGATGCCGTCGATGAACACGAAGCTGCGCACCTTGGAGAATTGGGAGCTGATGGCATAGACCAGGTGCAGGGTGAAGCGGGCGAAGGAGGCCACCGACCCCGAGATGTCGGCCACCACGAAGATCTCCGGCTTGGCCGGCCGCGGGTAGCGGAACTTCGGATCCACCGGCACGCCGCCGGTCGACAGCGAATGGCGCACGGTGGAGCGGAAGTCGAGCGGGCCCTTGCGCCCGTGGCGGCGCTTGCGGGCCAGGCGCACAGCCAGCTTGCGGGTGAGCGGGTGGATGGCCCGGCGCAAGGCGGCCAGCTCCTCGCGCGTGGCGTGCATGAAGTCGACCTCTTCGGGCAGGGGCTTGCGCACCGAGCGGGCCAGCGCCTCGGCGCCCCGGTCGGCCACCAGGCGGCGGCGGATCTCGTCCTCGAGCTCGCGGCGCAGGCGGTCGAGCCGTGAGCGGAACTCGTCGGTGGCGAGGCGCTCCTCGAGCGGGGTGAGCACACCGCCTGCCTCCTGGCGGGCCGCCTCCATGAGCCGGCGCAGCAGCCCGTCGAGGTCGAGGTTCCGAAGCGTCCGGTAGAGGTAGTAGGTGCCGCCGACCGGACGGCCCGGCTCCATGCCGGCGTAGCGGGTGACCGCTTGGCGGGCCAGGGCGGCCATCTGGGCGTCGTTGGCGGACTTGAGGGCTCGGAAAAGCATCTCGGCCAGCTCCTCGGCCGACAGGGCCTGGCCGCCCGCCCCGCCCCGCCCTCGGCCTGCTCCGGACAGCTCTGCCATCTCGTCGCCGTCTGCGCCCTGCTCGTCGCCGTAGGCGGCACCGGTCTCCTCGGCGGTGGCACCCGGCGGCCGTATGGCGAAATAGACCTCGAAGGCCGTGTCGAAGGCCTTCCAGTGGGCCGACGACTTGACCATGGTGGCGGCCAGCGCGTACTTGAGCGCCTGGCGGTCCTCGAGCGGGATGTGGTGGACCGCCTCCGCGGCGTCGACGGCTTCGGTCATCGACACCGGCAAGCCGGCGGCCCGCAGCTCGGTGACGAAGCCGGTGAGGACGTCGAGCACGGTCTTCGAGGCGCGTGCCGCTCGGGGTACCAGCCGCCTGCGGTGCCTACAGCGCCGAGGAGCCGGAGGACTCGGCCACCGACAGCTCCTTGGCGGCGCGCTCGAGGTCGCTTCGGTACTTGAGCAGCACGTGCAAGGTGGCCTTGGCCTGCTCGGCGTCGATCGACTGCACGCCCAGGACGACCAGTGTGCGAGCCCAGTCGAGGGTCTCCGACACCGAGGGGTACTTCTTGAGCTCCAGGGTGCGCAGCGAGCGCACGATGCGGGCCACCTGGTCGGCCAGCTCGTCGCTGATGCCCGGTACCCGGGTCTGCACGATGGCTCGTTCGCGCTCGAGGCTCGGGTAGTCCAGATGCAGGTACAGGCAGCGGCGCTTCAGGGCCTCGGAGAGCTCGCGGGTGTTGTTGGAGGTGAGGAACACCATGGGGATGCGCTCGGCCCGCACCGTCCCCAGCTCCGGAATCGACACCTGGTAGTCCGAGAGCACCTCCAACAGAAGCGCCTCGGTCTCGAGCTCCACCCGGTCGACCTCGTCGATCAGCAGCACCACCGGGTCGGTGCAGCGGATTGCTTCGAGCAGTGGACGTGTGAGGAGGAAGGGCTCGGAGAAGATGTCCTCCTCGAGCGCCTTCCAGGTGCGCGGCCGTCCGGTCGTGGCCGGGACGTCGGGCTCGGGTTCGTCGACCAGCTGCTGGGCCTGTATGCGCAGCAGCTGCTTGCGGTAGTTCCACTCGTAGAGCGCTTTGGACTCGTCAAGACCCTCGTAGCACTGCAGGCGGATCAGCCGGCTGTCGGTGATACGGGACACCGCCTTGGCCAGCTCGGTCTTCCCGGTGCCGGCCGGTCCCTCCACCAGCACCGGCTTGGCCAGGCGGTCGGCCAGGTGGACTACGCCGGCGATGCCGTCGTCGGCCAGATAGCCGCTCGCATCGAGCTTCTCCCGCACCTCGGCCACCGAGGCGAAGCGCGGTGGTCCGGGTTCCGGAAAGCCGAGCGCTCCCGTCGTCGTGTCCCCTTCGCCGCCGGTCATCGGCGGACCTGCCCGTCACCACGCACGATCCACTTCGCCGAGGTGAGCTCGCGCAGGCCCATCGGGCCCCTGGCGTGCAGCTTCTGGGTGGAGATGCCGATCTCGGCGCCGAGCCCCAGCTCGCCGCCGTCCACGAACCGGGTGGAGGTGTTGACCACCACGGCCGCGGCGTCGACCTCACGGCAGAAGCGCTCGGCGGAGGCGATGTCGGTGGTGACGATGGCTTCGGAGTGCCCCGATCCGAAGCGGGCGATGTGGGCGATGGCCGCGTCGAGGTCGTCCACCACCGCCACGGCCAGCTTGAGCGCCAGGAACTCGGTGGCGTAATCCTCCTCGGTGGCCACCCCCATTCCGGGGACGACGGCCCGGGCTGCCTCGTCGCCGACCAGCTCCACCTCGGCCATGGCGCCGGCCGCCCGGGGCAGGAACTCCGCCGCCACCGCCCGGTGGACGAGGAGGCTCTCCACCGCGTTGCAGACGCCGGGGCGCTGGGTCTTGGCGTTCACCACGATGTCGAGCGCCATGTCGAGATCGGCTCCGGCGTCCACGTAGAGGTGACAGTTGCCGTCGCCGTCGACGACGACGGGAACGGTGGCGTTCCGGCGGACGCTGTCCACGAGCGAGTGCCCGCCTCGCGGGATGAGGCAGTCGATGGCCTCGAGCTGCATGAAGTCGACGGCGGCTTCGTGGCTCACGTCCTCCACCAGCACCACCGCGTCCTCGGGCAGGCCGGCCTTGGACAGGGCCTGGCGCAGGAGACGCACGATGGCCCGGTTCGACTCGAGCGCGCTCGACGAACCGCGCAGCATGGTGGCGTTACCGGCCTTCAGGCACAGACCGGCAGCGTCGCTCGTCACATTGGGCCGGTTCTCGTAGATGATGGCCACCACACCGAGCGGCACCCGGACCCTGGCCACGCGCAGGCCGTTGGGGCGTACCGAGCCCTCGACCACCTCGCCCACGGGGTCGGGCAATGCCGCCACCTGTCGCAGACCGGCGGCCATGGCGCCGATACGTTGAGGGCTCAGAGTGAGCCGGTCGAGAGCCGTCGCGTCGGCGCCGGCTGCGTGGGCGGCCTGCACGTCGACGGCGTTGGCCTCGAGCAGATCGTGGCTGTGCTCTTCCAGGAGCTCGGCGGTCAGGCGCAGCGCCGCGTCCTTGGCGGCGCTGCCCGTGGCGGCGAGGATGCGGGCGGCGTCGACGGCGCGCCGGCCGAGATCCTCGAGATCGCTTTTCGCCATGATCAAGCGTACCCCCGGCCCTGATGCCCTCGCCCCGGCCGCCCGTCCGTTCGTACAGCCTCTAATCATTCAGGCCTTGCGAACACCACGCGTGCTTCGCTCCGATCATCGTTACAGGCACCGGACAGGCTCCCTTGCATGAATCAAGGCGGCGACCCTGTTCCACCGAACCTTGTGCTCAGCCTGGATGAGGCATTCCGGGTGCTGGAGGCGGTCGAGGATGCCCGGCTCGCCATGCGCGACGTGGGATTGGCGCCTGGACCGCAAGACGAGCTGGCGACAGTTATCGGGCTCCTCCACAGTAGGCTCGGGTTCGACGAAGGAGGCGTGCGGTGAGCGAGCCAACCGTCTTGCTACCGGCAGAGGCGGCCCGCCGTTTGGGCGTGCCGACTCGGGTCATCATCCAGGCAATGTACGAAAAGAGACTCCCGCGGGTTCGCCTCGCCGATGGCACGCTCGGTGTGCCGTCCGACGCTCTCGACAGCTTGGAGATTCCGACCGTATAAGCCGGCGCCGAGCGCCACGTGTCCCGGTCAGCAGAGTACGACCAGATCGTCACGGTGGACGACCTCGTGGCTCGTGCCCTCCGGCAACTCGCTCGTCCGCCTTCCGGCCCACGAGGCGATGAGGGCCGAGGAGTGGCGGGCGAGGCCCTTGGCGAAGATCACACCGTCCGTGCCGGCGATCTCCACGGCGTCGTCGGCGTCGAAGCTCCCCTGCACTCCCACTACCCCAGCAGGCAGAAGGGACGCCTCGGCCTCGACGAGCGCCCGGCGTGCCCCCTCGTCGACCTGCAGCACACCCGAGGGCGCCAGCGCGAAGGCGATCCACAATTTGCGCGCCGGCAGCCGGCGCGACCTGGCCCGGAAGACCGTTCCCGCCCCTGGGCGGCCCTCGATCACGTCGGCCAGCACGCCCGGACGCCGGGCGTCGGCGATGACGGTGGGCACACCCGACCAGGTGGCGATCTTGGCGGCAGCCAGCTTGGAGACCATGCCGCCACTTCCCACCGGCGTACCGGCCCCGCCGGCCAGTGCCTCGAGCTCGTGGTCGACCTCGGCCACTTCCTCGATGAGCGACGCCTCGGCGTCGAGCCGGGGATCGGCGGTGAGAAGGCCGGGGGTGTCAGTGAGGAGGACGAGCAGGTCGGCCGCGACCAAGTGGGCCACGAGGGCGGCGAGCCGGTCGTTGTCGCCGAAGCGGATCTCGTCGTCGGAGGTGGCGTCGTTCTCGTTGACCACCGGCACCACTCCGAGTTCGAGAAGATGGGCCAGCGTCTGGCGGGCGTGCAGGTAC
>DATHCF010000126.1:0-21111 GCA_035319705.1 Acidimicrobiales bacterium
AGCATGCTGAAGCACGTCGACTTCCTGGCCAGCGACGTGCCCGGGTTCGACCGGCCGGCCTATCTCTGTGGGAGCCGGATCACCGCCTTCCACTCCTTCGGGCCCACCATCGGCGCGGCGCTAAACGCCACGCTGTTCTCCTACGTGTCGGAGTGCTGCATCGGCGTCACCATCGACAGCGACGCTGTTCCCGACTACGACGTGCTGGTGGAGTGTCTCCGGGCCGGGTTCGCCGAGGTGACCGGACGTCTGCCTGCCGACTCTTCGGGAGCACCGGCATGCTGAGCACGACGCTCGACGTGTTCCGGCTGCGCCAGTACTTCGACGTGATCACCCGGGCGCGCCAGTGGGCGGAAGGGGTACGGGAGGACGCCGGCCTGCTTTCCGATGTCCGCCGGGCTCTCGTTCCGCTGCCGTTCGACCGTTCCACTGCCGCCGAGCGACGCCCGTTCCCTGCCTTTGCTCCTCTCGACGCCTCATGGCTCCAGGGCCGTCGCCTGGCCGTCGTGGCCACCGGGGGCAGCGGGGCGCTGGCGTCGGTCGTCGGGGTCGGACGCGCCCTGGAGGAAGCGAAGCTCCGGCCCGCCCTGTGGTCGCTGTGCTCGGGCTCCTCGCTGTTCGGCTTCCCCCTGGCTGCCGGCATACCCGCGGCGGAGGTGGCGGACTTCGTGCTCGGGCTCAGGCCGGCCGACTACATCGACGTCGACTGGAGGACCTTGGCCACCCTGGTTCCGAGCCGGGCCAAGGGCTTCGCCGGGCTCCTGGCCGGCGAAGCGATCGAGGACAGCTATCGCCGCCTCGTCGGTGACATGACGTTGGCCGATCTCCCGGTCCCTGCCTATGCCCCCATCTGGAACATCGAACAGAACCGCGTCGAGTACGTCGGCCCAGCCACCTACCCCGATCTCCACGTGGCCCGGGCCGTCCACATGGCCGTCGCCCTGCCCCTGTTCGTCTCGCCCGTGGAGCTCGGTGGCGGGTACTGGTGCGACGGGGGGATCGTCGACATCTTCCCGGTGAAGCCGGTGTTGGAACTCGAGGAACCGTGCGACGTGGCACTGGCAGTGAACGGCTTCTACCCTCCGGAGTTCGAAGGAGAAGATGCCAAAGGCTGGCAGGAGCGGCCGGGCAGCATCCTGTACGTCGCCAGTCAGGTGCGGACCTGCCAGCAGGCGGAGCTGGCCAGGGTCAACCTTCGGCGCCTGCGCAATGCCGTGGAGACCGTCATGATCGAGCCGGTGCCGTACGAGAAGGTCAAGGGCGCGGGTTTCTACCGCCAGTTCCTCAACCAGTCCGACTGGCCCGAGTTCATGCGGGCAGGCCGTGAAGCAACCCGGTCAGCCCTGCAGGCTCCGGAATCGACGATGGACTGAAGGAGACGTTCGACAACCGAACCGCTCTGGTCAGGTTCTGCTTCTTGATCGTCCCTTTCGCCACCACCACCCATGCGGAGTCCGTCTCCACGCAGCGGGCGACGCCGAGTGGGCCAACCGAACCGAGCAATTCGAGATGGGAGCCGACGAGCTCGTTCACCACGTTCCCGGTCAGGTCGAGCAGATCGCTGCACCAGCATCCGTGTGGATTCGCCCAGAATGTGCCTTCCGGGCGAGGACCTCCCTCGTTGAAGAAACGGATCATGGCCAGGTCCAGTGGAGCCAGATGCCGACGGCCGATCTCCTCGACAAGCTTGATGAACCGGGCCCGCGCCGCCAGGCTTCCGGGCCGGGCCAGAACGACCGCCCGCCGCAATTCCAAGGCGGCGAGGAGCTTGACGGAGTCGTCCTCCGCTCTGGCGGCAAGGGCGTGGCACACGGCGCGGAAGTCGGCCACAGCCGGATCGTCGGGCACGATCCGGGCAAGGAGATCGGACCAGTAGACGCGTCCCGCCATGTCGTCTCCCTGGTCGACGGCGAGCGCCACGGCGGCGGCGGCCGTCGCCGGACCGAGCGGAGCAGGCAGGTGCCGAGCCCAACACGACGCCCTTTCACCGGCCACTCGGTGATCTCCGGCCATCACCGCGTCCAACGCCTCGACGAGGGCGCGGGCCGGTGAGTCCTTGCCCGCTCGGCGCGCGCGCTGGTGGGCTTCGACGGCGTCGCCGGTCAGGAAAGCCGACACGGAACGAAATCCAAGCGCTTCCTGGGACGGATCATCGGCTTTGAACGCCTGACGAACGACACCGCGAAAGCCGTCTTTGGCCACACCGACAAGGGCGTAGGCGGATGCTTCCACGGACCGCTTCGCCAGCAGTCCGACCGTCAGACCGACAGCCGCACTCCGGGCGTGACCGGCGGCCTCCAGTAGAGTCGCCAGGTCGCCGGGTGCGGCCGTGAAGCGCTCGTCCGGCGGTTCGTCCGCCCAGATGGGTACGGCCGAAAGCGATGGGGCCCCGCCGTCACGACCGTCCTGCGCCACGAGCGTCGGCCCCCGTTTCCCGGCAGATGTCGCTGCCCGTTCGGACAACGGGGGTTGCGAGGGGACCTTGCGCTCCGGCCAGAGCCGAGGTGGATCGCCAGAACAGCACTCCGTCAGGCCGGCCGATGCGTCTTCCAAGGGCTGCGACACCGCCAGTGCCAGACCCGACGCCGAGGCTTCTGTCATGCCGACTGCCATGCCCCACTCGGGCGCCGCCTCAACGTCCGTTCGAGCTCCCCCGTTGAGGGATCTGGACGCGCCGAGGCCTCCACCCCTTTCGAAGACGGGCCGATGTTCTGGGCACGAACATGAATCCCCACATGTTTCCGACGACCCTCGCTCTCGGGCGAGGGTCGTCGCATTTTCGGGAGTGCCGTGCCCGACGATTCAGCCAGCTATTTGTAACCGCAACTATTTGGCCCGACGACCACAGATGGTGGCCTCCTCCCGGGACCGATCCAAGGTCAGCGAAGAACATGCCGATATAAAGGCGTGGCCTGGACCGGGATCGCTCGGGTGCGTGCATTGCCTATCGCCGCCCTGACCACGGTGGCCCTGATCGGCGAGACATGCGCGCTGTGGGCGCCGCGGGCGACGGACATGCCCGACTACTGGCGGAGCGTGGTGCTGCTGGCCATCGCTCTGGGCCTGAGCGCCGCAGCATTCCGGCTGCCCCGCCTGTGTCGCCTTCCTGCTGTGGCCGCCTACGTCAGCTCGGTGGCCTTCCTCATGTTGGCCACGGGCGGCGTGGGCAGCGGTCTGGGCTCGTTGCTCATGCTCCCGGTCGTGGTCCTCGCCCTGTACGGCAGCTTGACCGAGTCGGCGATCACCATCGCCTCGGTCGTCTCCGTGCTCGGGATCATCTCTTTGTTGACGCCGCACCTCGATGCAACCACGACACGCCGGCTGATCATGTTCGCGCTGATCACCTGCGTCCTTTCCATCAGCATCCACTCCCTGCGCGTCCGGCTAGCGGCTGCCAATCGAGAACTGGCCCGCCGGGCGACGGAGGAAGAACGCCGTCGGATCGCCCGAGAGCTCCATGACGGCCTGGCCCATGAACTTGCCTTCATCGCCAGCAAGGCCAGGCGCCCAGTGGGTGCTCTCGCAAGTGCACCCGACTCGACCCAACTGGCCGACGCCGCGGACCGGGCACTCGACGAAGCTCGGCGGGCCATCACCGTGCTCTCGGCGACGACGCCGCAGTCGCTCTCCCAGGCCGTCACCCAGACCGCCGAAGATCTCGGCGAACGCCTGGGCGTGCCCATCCATTTGCAGCTCGATCCATCCGTCGTCACGCCGGGTCACGTCACCGAGAACCTGCTACGGATCCTCCGCGAAGCGATGACCAATGCCGCACGCCACGGTGCTCCCGACCACATCAGCATTCAGCTCGACCGTTCTCACGACCTGAGGATGGTGGTGGCCGACGACGGGCGGGGCTTCGACCGGGACGAGCCCACGTCCGGCTTCGGCCTGATCAGCATGAGAGAGCGAGCGTCCTCGATCGGCGCGCAGCTGAAAGTCTCCTCCAGGCCACACGGAGGCACGGAGGTACAGGTGACCCTTTCATGAGCCCGGTGAGGGTGCTGCTCGCCGATGATCACGCCCGGACCCGGGCCCTCGTACGCGGTGCGCTGGAGCGGACATCGGAGTTCGTGGTGTGTGCCGAAGCCGCCGATGCGGACGAGGCGGTGCTCGCTGCCGAGCGAGAGCATCCTGAGGTCTGCCTGCTGGACATCAACATGCCGGGCAGCGGGATCGCGGCGGCGGCCCGGATCAACGCCGCGCTGCCTGGCACCTCGGTCGTGATGCTCACGGTTTCTCGCAAGGACGACGACCTTTTCGATGCTCTTCGCGCCGGCGCCTCCGGCTACCTCCTCAAGGGCCTGGACGAGAATTCCATCGGCGAGAATCTCCGACGGGTGGTCGATGGTGAGGCGACCCTCCCCGGCACGCTGGTTGCCCGATTGATCGAGGAGTTCCGCGATCGCGAGCATCGCCGGTTGGGTCTGCCCGATGGGCCGGCAGCTCGCCTCACCGGCCGCGAGTGGGACGTCCTCGAACTGATGCGAGAGGGCGTGACCACCGCCGAGATCGCAAACCGCCTCTTCGTCTCCCAGACCACTGTCCGGAGCCACGTGTCGGCCATTCTCCGGAAGCTCGGCGTCACCAGCCGCGAAGCCGCCGTCGAATTGCTCAATCGAAGCTGATCACCGGGTCACCCCGTGGCGGCTTACGGCGCGACAGGACCGCCGGGGCCGCCGCTCGCCGGCACAGCCGTGGCGTCACCGGCAGCTCCACCGCTCGCAGGCGGAGGCAGCGTCGGAGTGGGCACGACGCTCAGAGGCTCCGTCGTCGTGCCGCTTGCCGAGGTGATCTCGACGGAGGTCACGTCCTCGTTGCCAGGCCACCATGCGACGAGCCAACCGCTACCGGTCGTGGCCGTGACATCTTGGCCATCGCCGAGGACGAAGGTGACGGCGCTGACGGTCGGCTCGAGACGGCCCTCGACCAGCGTGTACGGCCCGTTTCCCGCCTGCGAGAAATGGCTGACCAAGAGCTGTTGGATCTCACCGCCTGCCACGGTACGGATCCCCATGGACGAACCTGCGGCCGGCGGGCCCCGGGACGCGGATCCTGCAGCCGAAACCATCATCCCCCCGTTGGTGGCGGTGACGGATTCGGCTTGCACAGTGGTGAAAGAGGGCCCCGTCAAGCAGCTGGCAAGACTGCTGCCGCTCTCGTAGATCGACATGGCGTAAGGGCCGCGCACATCGGTCGCCACGAGGCTCCAGCTCCCTTGCACCAAAGCGCTGGGTAGGCTCGCCTCGCAGTCGTTCTGCGTGGCCGCCGTCTCCCTGGCCGTCGGGGTGGTCGGTGTGGCTCTCCATCCGGCAAAAGCTTCCTGTGCACCCCCGAGCACCACAACCGACACGACCGCGGCGGTCCCCGATGCTGCCCCGAGGGCGGTGAGCGTCAGTGGCCAGCGGCGACTGGTACGTGGCCGGTAGTCAATCCGGCGGAGGCGCTCCACTGCATCGGCAGATACCTCGGCCGCACGAACAGCGAAAAGCTCGCGCAGTTCGGTTTCCAATTGGTCGTTCATCGTCGTTCACCCTTTCGCTCCGGACAAGCAAGGACTCGATAGCCGGTGCTGTCCGCGGATTTCTGTTGTTCAACCAGTGCCCGCATCTTCTCGAGGGCCCGCGCCGTCGTGCTCTTCACCGTCCCGACGGAACAGCGAAGTGCCGATGCCACTTCTGCCTCGCTCAGGTCGTCGAAGTAGCGGAGAACCAACGCCGTCCGCTGGCGCGCAGTGAGCTCTCCGAGCGCTCGGATCAGTTCGATTCTCGCCTCGACAACGGAAAACCCAGCCCAGGGGATCTCCGCCTCCCACCGCGGCGGCCCGCCGGGATGGCTCTGCACCTCGAGCTCCGCACGATGGCGCGAGCGCCGTTCGGAGCCGTCCAATGCCAGGTTAACGAGGATCCTCCGGGCGTAGGCCTCGGGACTGTCCATGGAGACCACCCGGGACCAGCGCCGGGCGACCCTGAAGAGGCTCTCTTGGACGAGGTCCTCTGCCAGGCCGGTGTCTCCCGTAACGAGGTAGGCGGTTCGCAGCAGGCTGTCCGTGGTCCCGGCCACGAACTGCTCGAAAGCCGCACGTCTCTGGTCACGTCGGACCTCGGGCATCAGCGAGCGCCTCCGATGGTCATCATCTTCCTAAACCCCTCGGACGAGGAGAAAGGTTGCCTGGCCGCCGACGAAAACTCAGAGATCATCTGGGCCCGACCACGGCCGCCACCGGAGTGCTAGCACGTTCACATGGCCGACCTGCCTGATGGCCCCGAACCCGGCTCCGGCTCCCGTGCCGAGCTCCATGACTTCGACGCCAGCTACGCCACGGGGACCCCGCCCTGGGACATCGGACGACCCCAACCCGCCTTCGATCGCCTCGCCCGGACCGGGGGTCTCGCGGGCCGGGTGTTGGACGTAGGCTGCGGTACCGGCGAGCACGCGCTGTTGGCAGCGTCGCTCGGCCGTGAGGCCACAGGGTTGGACCTCTCACCACGCGCCATCGAGCTGGCGAAACAGAAGGCAGCCAACCGAAGCCTGCAGGTGCGCTTCTTGGTGTGGGACGCACTGCGTCTTCCCGAGCTGGATGAGCAATTCGACACGGTGCTCGACTGCGGGCTCTTCCACGTGTTCGATGACGATGACCGGGAACGCTTCGTGCGCAGTCTGGCGGTAGTGGTCCCAGTCGGTGGGCGCTACCACATGCTGTGCTTCAGTGACCGCCAGCCTGGCGACTGGGGACCGCGCCGGGTCGCCGAGCAGGAGATCCGTGCCAACTTCGCGACGGGCTGGACGGTCGACTCCATCGAGCCCACCGTGATCGACATCACCATCGACCCGGCAGGAGCGCGCGCGTGGCAGGTGGCGACCACCCGAACGTGAAGGACCCACCAAAGGGAGCACGTGAGTCACCTCGCTGTTAGATTTCCTCCCGATGGGCACGTCCGTGATGGTCTTCCGTGGCCGGGGGCTCCCAGCCCCTGTGGGGGTGGCACCAGCTCCGTAGGAGTTGGGCGTTCGATCTCGTCGCTCGAGCAGGTGTCCGGCCGGGTGAGTTGGTCCTCGACGTCGGCGCCGGTGATGGGGGCCTCACCGACGCCCTTCTGGCCGCCGGGGCCACCGTCGTCGCCGTCGAGCTGCACCGGACGCGGGCACAGGCCCTGCGGCGTCGGTTCGCCGGACGCCCGGTCGTCGTCGTCCAGACCGACGCCTCGGATCTGCGGCTTCCTCGCCGCCCCTTCCGGGTCGTGGCCAATCCCCCATTCTCCCTGTTGAGCCCGCTGCTCAAACGCCTTTTGGCTCCGGGTTCGAGACTCGATGCCGCCGACCTCGTCGTGCCCCGACAAGCGGCGCGTCGATGGGCGGGCAACACTGCTCCCGGGGCCCGGCGGTGGGAGGCGACCTTCGAGGTGACGGTCCGATGCACCGTGCCGCGACACGCCTTCATCCCCTGTCCGCCGCGCGATGCCAAGGTGCTCCAGGTCAGGCGTTGGGGCCTTCGCCCCGCTTCGCGTTGACACCCTCGCCGGTCGAGCGAGCGATCCCGCACCGACCGGCTCTCAGAGATGTCGAGTCAACCTCGCCACTACCCAGACGACAATGATGACCACCGGTAACGCCGAGAGCGTCCAGGCCGTGATCCGCCTCCTCGGCTTCGCGGGCGGCCGCGTCAATCCCTGAGCGAACTGTCCGATCCCCACCACACGGCGGGAACGAAGACCGCGGGCCTTGAGACGCCGTCCGGCCTCACCCCGGATGGGTTGGAGGTGGTGCGCAGCCGCCCGGCGCTGGCGGGCCTTGCGGCGGCGGAGTTGGCGATCCTCGTGTGCCATGGCCGGGAGAAGCAGGCCGGGCGGGGTCCCGGACTACTTCGCGGTGACCCGCTTACGCTCGAGGCTCGCCCCCGGTCCCGGCATGACGAGCGATTCGTGGCCGTCGTCCCAGCGTACCCACAGGCGCTGATGGGCCGGCTCGCCTTCCACTTTGACGACCTCACCGCTACGCCTGCCCTGACCGAGCTTCGTCCCCTCGATGACGAGGCGATCTCCCTTGCGCGCATCCATGACTGCACCTCCCGCACCCGAACAGCTCGAGGATAGGACGGTCGGCGACGACCCGCCCGCGCTGAGGTCGCACGCCCGGTGGACACCGTCCCACTGCTCTGCTGAGCTGGCCCCGTGCGGCGGCACACTGGGGGTCTTGTGGCGGCCATTCTCGTCCCCCTGCTGACCGTGCCCATCGTCACCAGCCCACCTGCCGCAGGGTCGGGTCCCGTCCTCCCGAGCCAGGATCCCTTCTACCGCTACACGGGCTCGGTGCCGCTCTCCGAGATCCCCCCGGGCACGGTCCTGAAGAGCCGGTCTGTCGACCTCGCCCTCGACACCCTCACTTCGACTCCCGGCAGGCAGAGCAGCTCCTCTACAGGACGACCGACCATCAGGGCGAGCCCTCGGTCACGGTGACGACCGTTCTGGAACCAGCCCCGGCCCCCCCACTCCCGAGGATCGTCGAGTACCTGAGCTTCTACGACGGGCTGGGCTCGCAGTGCGATCCCAGCTACACCCTGGCCGGTGGCGACCCCGGCGGATCCACCAACGAACAAGAGGCGGACGAGGAGGAACTGCTCGTCGGTTGGTACCTCTCCCAGGACGGCATCGTGACCATCCCGACCTCGAGGGGACGGATCTCGAGTGGATGGCCGGCTGGGCTAGCGAACTGGCTCCCGCCTATGCCCCGGAGCTGAACATCGTCGGCGTGGCCGAGAGGGGCGTCCCGGCCAGCTACCTCGACATGTTCAACTACGTCAACGGCACGAGCGAATATGCCATCGCCATCCCCGGCATGCTCATCGGCTTGTCGCGCGCCTACGGCGTAGATCTCGACCGATACCTGTCCAGCTACGGACAACAGGTGGTCGGCTAGTTACAACAGGTGTGCATGGCGTCGGTGTTCGGGACCGATGCGGGACTCACCATCGACCAGTTGATGCTGCGGCGCTACCAGAACCTGGCCGAGGTGGCTCCCTTCGCCCAGATCCTCAGCGACCAGACGATGGGGACCACATCCACGCATCCCATGGAGCCGCTTCTCATGGGTGTGGGCAACTCCGACGGAACCGGTGACGGCGTGATGGTAGCCGCCGACGTGGAGGCCCTCGCCCGCCACTACTCCCAACAGGGCGTGCCGGTCGACTTCCAGGGGTACACCGGTGCCAGTCACGAGGAAGCCGGTGCGTTCTTCGAGCCGCAGACGGGCCCGTTCCTCCAAGCCCGCTTCGCCGGGGCTCCCTTTGTGGGCAACTGCTGGTCGCTCAGCTCGTCCCCGTGACGGAGTCGTGGAATTGCAACGGCCATGGCGATCCGGCGTAGGCCGCGAACGAACGCACAACAAACGTCCCGTCTCTTATCACCGTCAGAGCGGCCGTCGATAGCGGTGTAGGTGCCCCGCCTCCGAGCGCCGCGCCCATGAGAGGCGGCTCGATCAGGATGTCGGAACAACACAGCTCTTCCGAGAGTGATCACCCGAACCTCGCAGCCGGACAGGCGGGCAGGGTCCTCGTGGTCGACGACCAACCGTCTGTGCGGTCGTCGATGGCGGACATTCTTCGCTCCCAGGGATTCACCGTCATCGAAGCCGCCGATGGCGCCGCTGCCCTCTGGCTGATCGCCGACGGGGAGCTCGACGTCGTCCTCCTGGACCTCCGCCTCTGCCACGTCGATGGCACCGCGGTCCTCGAAGCCTTGGAACCCACGGCGATGGTCGTCATCGTGTCGGCATTCGAATTGCATGACGAGACTGCTTTGCGGGCCGAGTACGGACCCAAGATCTTCGCCTGTCTGCACAAGCCCGTGGCGCCGGAACGCTTGATCGAGGTCGTAAAGGCTGCCGCGACAGCTCGTCACTGCGTCCGGGTGCGCCCGATCGAGTCCCGCGACGCCCTCCGCCTGGGTTTGGCCGGTCTCGCCCGGCTCGGACCTCCTCGCCGATGAGGCGGCGCATGGCCAGCGACAGCCGGGTATCCGGCACACTGGAACGGTGGACCTCGACCAAGCTGCCGGCGAGTTGTACGCCCTCCCCCCGAGCCGGTTCACCGCCGGCCGCGACGCTCTCGTCGTCGAGGCCCGCCAAGCCGGCAACCGCTCCGTTGCGGACGCCATCAAGAAGCTCAAGAAGCCGACCCTGAGCGCCTGGCTGGCCGACCTCCTGGCACTGCGCCGGCCGGAGGCAATCGACGGCCTCATTGCCCTCGGCGCGTCCCTCCGAACCGCGCAGCGCCGCCTGGATGGAGAAGAGCTGCGCCGACTGACCCACGTGCGGCACGAACAGGTCGCCGGCCTTCTGCATGATGCTTCCCAGCTGGCCCGGGAAGCCGGCGAGCGAGTCAGCGATCCTGCGCTGGCGGAACTGCAGAACACCCTCGAAGCCGCCGTCGCCGACGACAAGGCGGCCGCGGCAGTGCGCTCAGGTCGGCTGGCTCGGCCTCTGCAGCACAGCGGGCTCGGTTTCGTCGATGCCGACGTCAGCGCAAGGTCGCGTTCCACGGGGGCGCTCGGGCCGAGCCCCAAGTCCGCCCCCGCTCATACGAACCGACCGTCCAACAGGGCCACGGCAGATCTCCGGAAATGGCGGCGAGAGCGAGAGCGCACAGAGCGAGCTCTCGAGCGGATCGGGACGAAGCTGGCCGCGGCCACGGAAGAGCTTGCCAGGCTCCGCCGTGAAGAGCAGGAGACCAAGGCGGCGCTGCAGCGGGCCAGGCGGGAAGAGCGCGCTGCAGCGAAGCGGGCCTGACGTCACCCGCGCACCTGGAGCACACGCGAAAGCAGGGACCCGCGAACACGACGTGGTCCCTGCTTTCCTACCTGAGCCCCAAGACCGTTAGGCGGAGTGCTGGAGTTCTACGGCAAGTCAACCTGAGGCAACTCCAGCTGCCAGAAGGGTCGAAGGTCCCGACCCCTGAGACCCCCTCGGCCGGTGGCACCCTCGAGCGCTCCCCTACACCGGCAGGTGCTTCGCCAACCAGGGCTACCGAAACCCTCACTTTTGGCGATGCCCAATCGCCATTGGCTCCCTAGCCTGGGTGTCGCGGACGGGAAGGGGGGGACACCGTGCGTTCACTGGATGCTGACTTGCGGCGGGTGCAAGACGAAATTACGAAGCTCCTCGCCCGCAAGTATTTCTCAGAACCAAGGAGCTGGTCCCGGGACGATTCAGTCCGGTACCGGAATCTCTGCGAGTTGGAACAGGCGATTCGCGCTCTTTACCGGTTGGAGCCGGCCGCCGCTTCCTGACCTCGGCGTGCTACCCGCCGACTGGCGGGCGATGATCCTGACTGGCCTGCCTGGGCACCGAGCCTTTCTCGCGTCGTCCGGTAAGGTCAGGTGATGATCACCGGCGTTCACGCGCTCATCTATTCGGACGATCCGGACGCGACGCGTGCTTTTCTGCGCGACGTTCTGAAATGGCCCAACGTCGACGCACACGGGGGCTGGCTCATATTCAGGTCGGGTCCGTCAGAGCTTGGTGTGCATCCAACCTCCGACGACCGTCAAGAGCAATGGTCGACCTCCCCCCACCACGAGATCGCAATCATGTGCGACGACGCGGCCAAGACGGTGGAAGAGCTTTCCGCGCGAGGCGCCGAGTTCGCCGGACCCGTTCAAGACCGGGGATTCGGATTCACCGTAATGATGCGCGTCCCGGGGGCCAGCGAGATCATGCTCTACGAGCCGAAGCATCCGGTCGCCTTCGACCTTTGACCTGGATCCCCGGCCGCCATGCCGGTTGGCGTGTGGTCTTCCAGACGCCCGCAACTCCTATTGCATTGACGGTGGCGCCGACGAATTGTTGACTGGTCGTCTACGCGGCCACAGGGCGGGCTATGGATGATGACATCGACGTTCTCGTTGTCGAGGATGACGACGACTTACGGACGTCATGGCGGGAGATCCTCAGAGACGCCGGGTGGCAAGTCGAAGAGGCATGCGACGGTCTCACCGCCCTGGAGTTCCTTCGATCGATCCCCATCGGTGCCGTGGTCCTCGACATCAGCCTGCCCCTGCTCGACGGCTTCGGGCTGCTGGACCAACTGGAGCGGCCCCCGCCGGTCCTGCTCGTCACCGGACACATCTACGACTCGGAGGTTATGGAGCGGAGGGACAAGGTCTTGTTCTATCTCCAGAAACCCGTCCAACCACCGGAACTTCTGTGGGCAGTGGCGCGCGCCATCGCCACCGGCCAGAGTTGAACGTCCTCGTGCAATCGCCATTTCCATTGGGCGAGCGCCGTGGATGGCGACGCCGCGTCGAGGTGTCGTGACTGCTGTCCGGTAGAGGCGGGTCCTTCGTCCCTACCTACAGAGCTTGCGCTCCGGTTGGACTAGAGCCTGGGGTCGGGGCGACTCCAACGCCCACAGAGGGGAATGAACCAGGGACCGAATTCGGTCCCTGGTTCGCGTTCGACGTCCTTGTGGAAGCCTCGCTCTTGACATTCAATCGCCGTGAGGACGCTCCCACGCAGAGACGTGCTTGTCGCTGTCTGCGGTGAACGGCCGTCGATCCCAGTCAGCCCAGCGTCCGGCAAGGTTCAGCCCGGCGATGCGGGCCATGAGGTCGAGCTCGGAGGGCCAGACGTACCGAAATGGAATCGAGTGTTCCTCGAGCCGTCCCTCCCTCACCGAATAGTGATGGGAGACGAGGCGTTGGGAGGCGAGCTCGTACTCGTCGAAGCCAAGGCGCGTGGGCGTGACGAGGAATGGGACCACCGTCTCGCCCGCCGGCAGGCGACGGAGCCGGGGCACTGCGACCTCGACGACGAACCGTCCACCGGGGAGCAGATGATGGGCGGCGTTCTCGAAACAGGCGGTTTGCGCCTCCTGGGTCGTGAGGTTCATCACCGTGTTGAAGACCAGGTAGACGACCGAGAATTTCTCGTCGAGCCTGGTAGTGGCGAAGTCGCCCTCGGTCACCGATATGGCGTTCCCGCCCGTCTTGGCCCTCAGCCTGGCGATCATGGCCGGTGAGAGGTCGATGCCGTGAACGACGAGACCCCGCCCGCTGAGCGGTATGGCGACGCGGCCGGTCCCCACCCCGAGTTCCAGGACGGGACCGTTGCCCGCCAGCTCGGCGAGAAATCCGACCGTCGCCTCAACGACAGTGATGTCGAACATCTCCGCCACCGATTCGTCGTAGCCCTCGGCGACGTCTTCTCCGAAGTGGTCGGTCGTCACCGGCCCACCAGGACTCGTTCAGCCGCTCACGGGAGGCGGATTCGGAGGACTTCCCGTCCCGAAGCCTCCGATGTCGAAGCCCGCCGTACCGAATGTGAAACGCAGCGGTTGGCTGACCGACAGCGCGGCCGTCGCCTTGGGGACGATGACGCCCAACGACTCCCCCTCATAGCACTGTCCCGGAGCACCCGTAGCCGCCTGACCGGGGGTGAGGACGGTGGTGCAATCCACCGGGTAGGAGACCTCGAACCAGGCGGGCTGTCCCGGGCCGAGGGACACCGGCGTAGTGCTTGCTCCCGCCTCGGCACCGAGGGTGGGGTCGTCGTGGACGACGACCGCCATGGTCTCCCCGTCCACATCTGCGACCGACAGGCTGGCGTAGCCCGTCAAGCTGCAAGTGGTGCCGGCGGTGCCGTCCAGCACGACGATCTCGTACAGCGTCCCCCCGGTGATCTCCCAGTGCGAGAGGTAGGCGGCGACTTGGCCCGCGATACACGGCGGTGGTCCAGGCGTCGTCGTTGTGGTGACGGTCGGAGCGGTGGTGGCGGCAGCCGCTACAGCCCGGTGATGTTCGTCCCAGACGTGCTGGGCGAAGAGGATTCCTCGCACGACGCCGTAGGAAGCCGTCGATATCACGACGAGCAGGCCCACGACGAGAGATCCGATCCTCGTCCGCCGGAAGAATCGCCGCCGGCGCACGATACGTCTGACCCTGTCGTGGGCTGCGTACGGGTTGGGCTGCACCGGGCGAACCTTGCTACGAGCTGACCAAGCCGGCGTCGGCAACGGCGGCACCACCCGGCGGCCTTCGAGGCCAGAACCCGAGGATCATCAGACCTCGCCCCCCGCTCGCCCCCTTTGGATTGAGGGTCCTATTGTCATCTCAGCGACCCGTGGGCGATGAGCTGCAGGGCCGACACCGCGTCGCACCCGGTCCGGCCGTCGCTACCACACATGTCTGATCGATGAGGGTCCCGTCGCACAAAGCGGCGATTTTACGCCCTCGGCCCGCTCGGTATCCGGACCCCCCGGTCTTGCAGACGGTCAGCCGGCGATGGGCGTACTCTCCTTGCGCCCGCGGTGCCAACGCCGCTTACCCTTAACGACCTCGCCAGACTCCGGATCGACCGAGGGCGCTGATGTCCGGCATGCGAGGCAGTCCTCGCAGAGGTAGAAGCCGTCATGGAGACGGGTACGGACCCGTAGTCCGCAGTCCGCACAGAAGTGGTCGAGATACACCATCCGCTCGGCACTCACCGGACTGGACGACCCGATGAGCTCGTCCAGACGCAGCTGGACTGCCTCGGCGAGCCGCCAGCCCCCGCGCCGTGCGGCACTCGTCCTCACGACCAGGTTGAAAGCGAGCAGGTCCCTGAGCAAAGGGTCGAATCGCCCGATCGGGCTGCCCCCGTCCATCCGCCGTGCCACCTCCGAGACGTGATGCAGTACCTCTCGTCGAGAGGGTACGCCGGACGGGTGGTTTTGCCATCACGCAATGTGATGAACCTTCCGGCGCGGCTTCCGGGAGCGGCGGTCGCAATGCCCGTTTGGACCCGACCCCGATGGCCGCCCAGCGGGCGTCGTGAAAGCGCCAAGGAAGCCGGCCCCAGCTTCATGAAGGCGTAACGTTCCCGCCCTTGTCATCGCCGTTGCGGAGGCGTTCAATAGAAGCGGTCCCGAGGGGCTGAGGCAACCAAGGAAGGGGAAACCCTGCCGGCCGAGGTCACTCGGGGCCCTCGCGTCACCAGGCGTCCGACCGTGGACACTGGTTGACCTGGGCTGCTGGTCGGCTGGCACCGTCCGCGCTTCCAGGCCTGTCGAAACCCCGGGCGGTATTGATGCCGCCAGCGCAATGCGGGGCGGATGCGATCGGACCGGCCTAGGCGTCAGACCGCAGGCCCCACGACGTGTATTTCGATGGGCAGTTGCTCGGCGGCACGCTTCAGGAGACGCCCGACGTTTTGTTCGTCTCCGAACCATGAGGTCCCGCCGTTCCTGCTTCCCGCGGCCAACGTCTCCGCCACGAGCCAGCCCATGTTGTTGAACCGAGCGGACAGAGTCGTCGCTCGGTCCAGGATCGGGCGAGAGTCGAGAACCTGTAGACCTCCGGATGCGGATAGCGACCCCGCTCCTGCGCGGGTCCGTAGTTATCCCTCGAGTGCCTCGGCAGCATTGTGGACGGCGGACGCTGGCATACGGGTGTTACAGGACCGTGGTGAGTTTCGACGTGGAGTGGGCAGCCCGGCCCTGCATCACCCTGGGGTGCACGCCCGCATCCACCGTGGCCGTGATGACCTGCGGGCCCGAGGCGAACGGCTGGTGGGCGCAACAAGACTCGAACTTGTGACCTCAGCCGTGTGAAGGCTGCGCTCTAACCAACTGAGCTATGCGCCCGCGATCCTTCTCATGGTATCCAAGCCGAAGACAGCCGCCGGCGGCCAACAGCCAGGTCCTACGGCGTTGCCGGCGCCAGCCGGTCGAAGGCCATGATCTCCTCGATAGCCGCCGCCGAACGGATGACCACCAGGTCGCCGTGCTGCGGGCCGACGACCTGCAACCCGACGGGCAGGCCCCCCGAGCTCAGTCCCACACAGACGCTCGCCGCCGGGGAGCGGGTCATGTTGAAGGGATAGGTGTAGCGCACCCAGTTGGCCTCTTCCTTGCCGTTGACCGTCCCCGACGGGGCGATCTCCCGCCCGGGCGGGAGGCCCGCACACGTGGGGGTCAGAAGGACCCGGACGTCCCGGAACAGCTCCACCAGCCTGCTGTTGAGCTCGTAGCAGGCGTCACCGGCGCGCACGAGGTCGATCGGGCTCACCCTCGCGCCGTAGTCGACCACGGCGGCGAGCAGTGGGTCGACCTCGGACCACCGCTCGCTCTGGCGGAACGGTGCCAGCGTGCGGGCGCTGTACACCGAGGTCAGCACCAGCCATTGGTCGACCGGGTCGCTGTCGAAGACCGTGTCCACCTCGACCACCTCGGTGCCGAGCGCCGCCAGCTTCTCCACCGCGGCGCGGCACAGCGACAGCACCTCGTCGTCGGCCCGGGCGTAACCCAAGGTGGGCGACCAGGCCACCTTCACCGGCAGTCTGGGGTCGATGCCGGCAGCCGGCCACGACGCCTCCGGCCTGGGCAGGGACCGGAGGTCGGACGGGTCGGGGCCGACCACCACATCGAGCGCGTACACCGCGTCCGAAAGACGTCTCGTCATGAGCCCCCTGGTGGACAGGTCGTGCCAATCCGGCGCGTGGGCGCCGCCGGACGGGACCCGACCGAGAGAGGGTTTGAAGCCGCTCAGCCCACAACACGACGACGGGATACGGATCGATCCCCCGCCGTCCGAGCCGGTGGCCAGCGGCACCATGCCGGCGGCCAGCGCCGCCGCTGATCCCCCCGACGAACCACCGGGGCTGTGCTCGGTGCTCCACGGATTGGCGGTACGGCCGAAGGTGGCGTTCTCGGTGTCCGCCTTCCAGCCGAGCTCGGGCGTGTTGGTCTTCCCCACCGCCACTGCGCCGGCTGCCTTGAGACGCGCCACCAACACCGAGTCGGCGTTCGCCGCCGCGTGATCGGCGAACAGCGCCGAGCCGTGCGAGGTGACGAAGCCGGAAGCATCCTCCAGGTCCTTCACGCCGAAGGGGATGCCGGCCAACGGACCAGGGTCACGCCCGGCGGCCACCGCCTCGTCGATGCGGGCCGCCCGGGCGAGCGCGGTTTCGGCGTCGACGGCCACAAAGGCGTTCAGCACCGGGTTGAGCGACTCGATGCGCTCGAGCGCGTGGCCCACCACCTCACGCGCCGACAGCTTCCCTTCCCGTACCTGGCCGGCCAGGTCGGCCAACGCGATGCGCCGGAAGTCCATGGCCCCGGCGTAGCACAGCCCGGCCGTGCGCGCCTGAAACGGCCGGTCGGCGACGGACCGATACCCTGGAGTGGTGCCCAAGCCCGACGGGGCCTCCCCCGACCAGGCCCCGCCCAAGCTGACGGTCGGCCAGCGGCTCCTGACCGCCCTGCCCAACCTCCAGCGCGACAGCGCCGCCCGCTCAGCCGAAAGCAAGCGGTCCGTGGCCACATCCGATGGCGACGTGGTGCGCCCCGATGCCGTGATCGACTCCGTCAAATCCGGGTCTGCGGCGTCCCCCGGCTCTCGCCTGCGCGATGCCTTCACCAAGCCGGCGCCGGCGGCCGGGGCCAGAACCGGCGCCTACGCCGACAAGAGCACCGACGAGCTTCGCCATGCCATGAAGTATCTGGACGATCGCGAGCGGATCTACCCGCTGTTCATCGGGCCGCTCCTGGCCATCCTCGACATCGTCCTGACGCTCGTCACCCTGCACTCCAACCCTGCCGTGGGCCACAAGAACCACGTCGCCCCTTCGAGCATCATCGCCCTCGGCGCGGGGTCGGCGGCAGTGGCCCTGCTGGTGGTGGTGGCCGCCTTCTACCGGCGTCGTTCCTTCACCATCTTCGCCCTGCTGTTCGCCGGCTACGGCGGCGGTTTCGTCACCATGATCCCGTCGTGGTTCGTGGCCGGGTGGCTGTTCATCCGCTTCAACCGCATACAGAAGGTCGTCGTGGCACGAACCGGTGGGCCGGCCGCCGCCCGCCAGCGCGCCGCCAAGGCCCGGGCCGACCGCCCGGCGCGGGCACGACTGGGGCGGAAGGACAAGACCCCCGAGCCGGCCGGGCCCTCGGCCAACAAGCGCTACACGCCCCCCAAGCCGGCCGCCGGCGGCCGCTGAGCCGTCCTGCTCCGCCCCCTGCCGCCGTCGGCGCCGTCGTCCGGCGGGGAGACCACCAAGGCCGAGCGCAGCAGGCGCAGGATCTCCTGGCGGCGCCGCACCAGTGACTTGGCCGTGGGCTCCTCGCCCAGTGCCCGCAGCACCTCCACCTCGGTGATCATCCCGACCACGGTGGAATAGATGGCCAGCAGCAGCAGGCGCGGTTCGTGGCGCCGCATGTGCCCGGCGTCCATCTCGGCCTCGAGGAACGACGACGCACGCCCCACGAGCGGCTCCAGGGAGAGCCACAGCCGGGTGGCGGCCGGCGGTCCCAGCCGGCCCACCTCCCGCAACAGTCCGAGCAGCTCCGGCCGCCGGGCGGCCAGGCGGAACACCGAGCGCACCACCGCCTCTACCCGGTCGAAGCCGTCACCGGCCTGATCGAGGGCCTCCTCCAGCGCCGCGGCCAGTTCCGCCGCCGATCGGTCGATCACGGAGTCGAGGAGCACCTCCTTGGAGGCGAACCAGTACAGGATCGACTGCTTGCGCAGCCCGAGCCCGTCGGCCAGGGCGTCGAGCGACGTGGCCTCGTACCCCCGGGACCCGAAGGAGCCCAGGGCGGCGTCCAGGATCCTGTCCGCCGTGCTCACCTACCAGATGGTAGACGAGTCGTGGTAGACAGGGGCGATGTCCGAGGCGTCCCCGCTTCCCCCCCTGGCCGAGGCCCTGGCCGGACGCCACCTGCTCGTCACCGGGGCCACCGGCTTCCTGGGCACGGCCCTGGTCGAGCGGCTCCTGCGCCAGGTGCCCGAATGCCGGGTCACGGTGCTGGTGCGGCCCACCAGGCGTCTCGGTGCCACGGAGCGGGCACAGCGTGAGATCCTCCGCAACGACTGCTTCGACCGGCTCCGGGAGGTGCTGGGCCCGGCCTTCGACGTCACCGTCGCCGCCCGCTTCGGCGCCGTGGCCGGTGACGTGGGCGCCGACGGGCTCGGGCTCGACGACGAGGGCCGGGCGCTGCTGGCCGACGTCGACGTGGTGGTGCATTCGGCTGCCACCGTCGCCTTCGACGCCCCTCTCGACACCGCCGTCGAGGTGAACCTGCTCGGTCCCGCCCGGGTGGCGGCGGCCGTGGCCGAAGCCGCCGAGGAGCGGACCAGGCGTCACCCCGGCCGCCCGCCGACCCATCTGATCTCGGTCTCCACGGCGTACGTGGCCGGCACCCATCAGGGCGAGGCCACCGAGACCCTCTACGAACAGGCGCGGCAATCGGGGGCGCGGGCCCGCACCCACAGCACCGTCACCACCGAGGTCGACATCGACGCCGAGGTGCGCACGGCCAGACGGCTCCGGCCCGATCTCGAAGCCGAATCGCGCCGGCCCGACAACCTCGCCCGCTTCGCCAAGGCGGCCCGCCGCGAGCTCGGGGCGGCCGGCATCCATCTCCTGGCCGAGCGGACCGAGAAGCTCCGTGACGAGTGGGTGCACAAGCGCCTCGTACGGGCCGGCGCGGCGCGCTCGCGGGCCCTCGGGTGGCCGGACGCTTACGCCTTCACCAAGGCCCTGGGCGAGCGGGCGCTGGTGAGTGGCTTCGGCGGCCGTGTCCCCATCACCGTGGTGCGCCCCTCCATCATCGAGTCGGCGCTGGCCGAGCCCCGCCCGGGGTGGATCCGCGGGTTCCGCATGGCCGAGCCGATCATCGTCTCCTACGCCCGCGGCCTGCTGCGCGACTTCCCCGGCATCCCCGAGGGCGTGACCGACGTCATCCCCGTCGACCTGGTGGTTGCCGCCATCGTGGCCGTCGCCGCCGCCGGGCCCTCCGACGACGGGCCGACGGTGGTCCAGGTCGCCTCCGGCGTGCGCAACCCGTTGCGCTACGGCCAGCTGCAGGGGCTCGTGCAGAAGTGGTTCACCGAGCACCCGCTGTACGACGCCGACGGCCAGCCCATCGTGGTGCCCGACTGGTCGTTCCCCGGCCACGGCCGCGTGCAGCGTCAGCTGGAACGGGCCACCAAGGTGCTCGGCCTGCTCGAGCGGCTGTTCGGCAGCCTGCCGGTGCGCGGGCGCCAGGCCGACATGGTGGCGGGCATCGAGGAGCGCCGCGAGCGCGCGGCGCGGGCGCTGTCGTACGTCGACCTCTACGGCGCCTACACCGAGACCGAAGCGCGCTTCCGCATCGACCACCTCCTCGCCCTGGGAGAACGCATGACGTCGGATGACCGTCAGGCCTTCTGCTTCGACCCGGCCGTCATCGACTGGGAGCGCTACATCGACGAGGTCCACCTGCCGTCGGTGGTGGCCCACGCCCGGGTACGGTCCACGCCCGCCCGCTCGCAGATGGCGAGCCGCCGCCAGCGGGCGCGCCGCGCCATCCTCTCCCCCGAACGGCATCTGGCCGCCTTCGACCTCGAGAACACCTTGGTGGCCTCCAACGTCGTCGAGTCCTACGCCTGGCTGGCCACCCGGCACCTGCCCGCCGGTGAACGGGCCCGGGTGGTGGCGCGCATCTTGCGCCAGGCCCCGGCGCTGCTCGCCCTCGACCGGCGCGACCGCGGCGACTTCCTGCGGACCTTCTACCGCCGTTACGAAGAGGCGCCCGCCGAGCTGATCCGCGCCGACTCGGTGGAGATGTTCAACCATCTGCTGCTGGCCAAGTCCTTCCCGGCTGGCATGGCAAGGGTGCGGGCGCACCGCGCCCTCGGGCATCGCACCGTGCTCATCACCGGGGCGCTCGACTTCGTGGTCGAGCCCATGCGGCCGCTGTTCGACGAGGTGGTGTGCGCTTCGCTGGGAGAAGACGCCGAAGGACGCTTCACCGGGCGCCTGGAGAAGCTCCCTCCTACCGGCGAGGCGCGGGCGTTGGTCCTGGCCGAGTACGCCGACGCACAGGGTCTGGATCTCGGCGAGGCGGTGGCCTACGCCGACTCGGCCTCCGACCTGCCACTGCTCGAGTGCGTGGGCTTTCCGGTGGCGGTGAACCCCGAGACCAAGCTGGCCACCATCGCCCGCCGCCGCGGCTGGCACGTCGAACACTGGGAGAAGGCCGGCGGCGGGGGTGCTCCCCCGCTGCCACTCGGGCCGATCGACCGCGGCGTGTCGCGCTGGTGGGCGCGCTTCGAGGGTCTGCTCGACGATGTGGCTGCCGGAGCGCCGGTCGTCCCGGGGGCGAGG